>NZ_CP121679.1:4520000-4630237 GCF_029760895.1 Ancylobacter sp. WKF20 | reverse complement strand
GGTCTGCCCTCCTGGGCTTAGCGGTCGGAAAAGGGGCGGCGGCCCGGACAGGCCGGGCGCACGCGCCATGCTCTAGGTAGTGGAGCCGCCCGCGTCAATAAACGCTGATCGGGAACCAGCGCAGATAGAGGTCGGTATAGACTCCCTGCTCCCACAGCCGGGCCAGCGCGTAGTTGAGCGACTGGCGCAGCGCCTCGTTGCCGGGTTTGACCGCGATACCCATGCCCTCGCCGAAATACAGGCTCTCGGTGAAGGGCCCGCCGACAAAGGCGCAGCAATTGGCGGAGGACGTGCCGTTGAGCCAGAGCGCGAGCTGCACGCCGTCGCCGAACAACAGGTCCACCTCGCCCTTCTGCAGCGCCTCGCGCGCCGCCTCGGGGGTGGGGAAGCCGCGCACCGCCGCCTCGGCGAAGAAGTCGCGCAGATAGGCCTCATGCGCCGTGCCAGCGACCACCGCCACCTTGCGGCTCGCCACCGCATCGGGCGACACGTCGCTCACGCCGTCGGCGCGCCGCGCCACGAAGCGGGCGGGCGAGCGGAAATAGCGGTCGCTGAAATCCAGCACCTCGCGCGTCGCCGGCGTCACCGCGATGCCGGCGATGGCGGCGTCGGCCTTGCCCTCCGCGAGCGCCGGCACGAGCTGGTCGAAGGCCGTCACCTCCAGCGTGCAGGTGATGGCGAGCTCGGTGCAGATGGCGCGGGCGATGTCGACGTTGAAGCCGGCCGGGCGGCCATTCTCGTCGCGGAAGCTGAAGGGCGGGAAATCATCGGTGGTGGCGAAGCGGATCTGCGTCGGCAGGCGCGTCACGTCCGGCCGCTCGGGACGCCGGTTCGGGTCCCAGAAGCCGGGCACCGCCACCGACGGCAACGTCACCGACGGCGAGGCAACCGAGGGCGCGGCGGAGGGCGCCGGGCTCTGGGCATGCGCCGCCCCCAGTGCCATAATACCGGATACCAGCATCATCGCAGCCCGCTGCGACAGCCGACGCCGTGCCGTTCGAGCGTTCAATCTGGCCTCGTCCTTGCCTTGCCACGCCATCACGCGCCGCTTGTATCGCGGCGCGGCGGCTTAGGCGAGTGTCCTCCAGCCCGCACGGGATCCGAAATGCGTCCGCAGCTGGAAATGCGCGTTCCCGGCGACGATCTCGCCGCGTCCCTGCCGGTCGAGCTGGCGGGCCTCGCCGGCACCGTGGAGCCGGGCGACCTCGCCTATGCCCAGCGCCGCGCCCGGCTCATCGGCGTCGGCGCCGACGAGGTGCTGATCGCCGCCGGCGTCGTCACGCCCGATCAGGCCGCGCAAGCGAGCGCGCGCCGCCTCGGCATCGCCTTCACCCGGCTGGATGGCGTCGAGGCACCCCCGTCCCCGCGCCCCTCCCCGGCCGATCTGGTCGCGCTGCTGCACAGCGGAATCCTCCGCACGGCGCCGGGGCGGCTGGTGCTGGCGGCCCGCGGCGACAGCCTGCGCCAGCTCGCCGCGCGCCTTGCCGCCCGACCGGCGCTGCGCGAGGGCATCGCCCTCACCACGCCCGAACGCCTCGCCGCCCATGTGCGCCGTCGCCATGGCCCGACGCTGGCGCGGCAGGCCGCCTATGGGCTGATCGAGCGCAGCCCCCGGCTCAGCGCCGGCACGCTCGGCCCCTCCCGCCTCATCTTCGCCCTCGCCGCGCTCATCCTCGCGCTGGTGCCGCTGCTGCTGCACAGCGCGCCGGCGCCCCTCGCCATCGCCCTCGCCCTTGGCATCGGCACGATACTGCTCGGCTGGAACTGCCTGCGCCTCGCCGCCGTCATCAGCCCGCCGGAGCCGCCGGACCCGCCCTGGCGCGCCGACCGCTCCCTGCCGCGCTACACCCTCATCATCCCGCTCTACCGCGAGGCACGGGTGGTGGCGCAACTGGTCGAGGCGCTGCTGGCCATCGACTACCCGCGCGAGAAGCTGCAGGTGCTTCTGGTGGTGGAGGCGGACGATGGCGAGACCGCGCGCGCCCTCGCCGGCCAGCGCCTGCCGGCGCATCTGGAGATCATCACGGCGCCCGGTATCGGCCCGCGCACCAAGCCCAAGGCGCTCAACGCCGCGCTGCCTTTCGCCCGCGGCACGTTGATCGGCGTCTATGACGCGGAGGACCAGCCCGACCCGCTGCAACTGCGCCGGGTCTGCACACGCTTCTTTCTGGCACGGGATGACCGGCTCGGCTGCGTGCAGGCGCAGCTCGCCATCGACAATCTCGACGATGGCTGGATCACCCGGCAATTCGCCGCCGAATATGCCGGGCATTTCGACGTGCTGCTGCCCATGCTGGGGGCGAGCCGCATTCCCTTCCCGCTCGGCGGCACCTCGAACCATTTCCGCCGCGCGGCGCTGGAGGCGGTGGGCGGCTGGGATCCGCACAATGTCACCGAGGATGCCGATCTCGGCCTGCGCCTCGCCCGGCTGGGCTGGCGCACCGAGGTCACGGCCTCGACCACGGACGAGGAGGCGCCCCGGCGCTTCGCCGCCTGGCTGCGCCAGCGCACGCGCTGGTACAAGGGATGGATGCAGACCCTGCTGGTGCATGGGCGCCAGCCCCAGGCCCTGCTGCGCGAGGCGGGCTGCGTCGCCACCATCGCCTTCCTGTTCCTCATGGTCGGCGGCGTGGGGGCGGCGCTGGTTCACCCCTTCTTCCTCATCGCCCTGCTGCGCGACATCACCCTGGCGCAGGTGCGGGCGGGGTCGCCGACACTGGCGGTGATCAGCGGGCTGGGCAGCCTCGTGCTGATCATCGGCTATGTCAGCGCGCTGATGTGCACCGGGCTCGGCATGCACCGGCGCGGCATGGGGCGCATCGCCGGCACGCTGGCGCTGATGCCGCTCTACTGGCTGATGATGTCGCTGGCGGCGTGGCGGGCGGTCGGCCAGCTCGTCATCGCCCCCGAGCACTGGGAGAAGACCGACCACGGCCTCGCCCGCACCTCGCGCCGCCGGCCGCGCCGCCGGCGCCTCGGCCGGGTCACAAATAGCGGCGCAGATCAGCCGCGGCTTCAGCCGGCGGACGCTTGAGGTTGAAGGGCGCGATGAACTGGCCGTCCTTGCCCATCAGATAGACGATGGCGGTGTGGTCCATCGTGTAGTCGCCGCCCTGGGTCGGCACCTTCTTGGCATAGGCGCGGTAGGCCTTGATCGCCGCCGCCACCTGCTCCGGCGTCCCGGTCAGGCCCTGAATGCTCGGGTGGAAGCTGCCGAGATAGGCCTTCATGGTTTCCGGGTTGTCGCGCTCGGGATCGACGGTGATGAACAGCCCCGCCGCCTTGCGCGCGTCCGGCCCCAGCTCCTCGAAGAGCTGCGACATCTCGAATAGCGTCGTCGGGCAGATGTCCGGGCAATGGGTGAAGCCGAAGAACACCAGCATGGTCTCGCCGTTGAAGGTCTCCTGCGTCACCGTCTGCCCATCCTGATCGACAAGCTGGAAGGCGCCGCCGATGGCGACCGGGGTGGCGGGCGCCGTTCCACGCGGCAGCAGCGCCAGCGCACCGGCGACGATGATGACGGCACCCACGACGAAGGCCGAAAGAAGCAGGAGAACGCGGCGACTGGCCATGGCGGAGGGGACCCTCATCTTGATGCCTCGCCCGGCGCCGCGGGAGGCTGACGCTCAGAAGCAGTAGGCTATGCCGGCCGCCACGATGTCGAAGAAAACGGCGGCACCGTGGCGCGCCCATAGGCCGATCGCCGCAGCCAGCAGCAGGACTATGGTGGCTCCAAGGATCCAGCGCATGGGTTATCCCGCGTGCCGCATAATGTCATGGGGGCATGCCGCTGGGTCACCATTGGCCGAGAAATGTGTAAACCTTGATGCCCTTAAATTCAAAACAATCCATCGTGGTTGGCTTGCTCCGCGTAACGATTAGTAATCAAATGCCCGCGCGGTTGGTTGTAGAGGCAACCGGCCTCTTGACGAGGATGCGCGATCGAAGGTCTTAACCACGGCCCATGAAGCGCGAGATGAGCAGGCGGTCCAATTGGTTATGGTCAAATCCGGACAGACCAGCAAGCCGGATCCGCAGCTGATGCGTGAAGGGCAGCCCGTCGATTCCCGCTTCTCCATGCTGGTTGCCGCCCTCGACTCCATGGCGGATGGCTTCGCGCTCTTCGATGCGCAGGACCGCCTGCTGATCCACAACCGCCGGTTCGTCGAGCAGTTTCCCTTTCTCGAGCAGCTCGGCGATCTGCACGGCTTCACCTTTTACGCGCTCGCCTCGGTGCCCAGCGGCGAGTGGTCGCGGGTCGAGCAGCCGGAGACTTATGTCGCCGAACGCATGCGCCGCCACGCGACCGCCGACGGGACGCCCTTCGAGATCGATCTGGAGAATGGCGGCGTCGTCCAGGTCCGCGAATGCCGCACGCCCGACGGCGGCATCATCTCGCTGTGGAGCGACGTTACCCAGATCAAGCAGGCCGAGGCCAAGCTGCTGGAAGCCATTGACGGCATCCATGAGGGCTTCCTGCTGCTCGACCCCGACGAGCGGATCGTGCTGTCCAACACCTGCCTGCGGCTGATTTTCGGCGCGGTCGGCCTTGAGCTCACCACCGGGGCCTACCTCGCCGACCTGTTGCGGGAAGCGCAGCGCCGCGGGTTGTTCGCCGAGGGCACCGGCCCGGTCGACGACGTGCTGGAGCGCGCCCGGCGGTCACCGGAGCTGCGCGCGGAAATCCCGCTGCGCGACGGCAACTGGATGCTCGCCAGCCACCGGCGCATCGCCAATGGCTGTACCGTCGGCGTCTGGACCGACGTGACCTCGCAGAAGCGGCGCGAGAGCGAACTCATCAATGTGCGCGAGCAATTGCGCCAGCAGACCGAGGCGCTGGCCGATTTCGCCCGCCTCGTCGCCCTGCAGGCGCGCAGCGACATGCTGACCGGCCTGCCGAACCGCTTCGCGCTGGAAGAGCGTCTCGACCAGCTTCTGCGCGACCGCGACCCGCGCAACATCTGGGTCGGCATCATCGACATCGACCACTTCAAGGGCGTGAACGACGCGGTCGGCCATGCGGCGGCGGATGAATTGCTGCGCGAGGTCGCCCAGTTCCTGCGCGGCCAGCTGCGCGGCGACGACCTGCTGGTGCGCGTCGGCGGCGACGAGTTCGCGATGATGCTGACCGACATCGACGAACGCGACGCGCTGCGCATCGCCCGCCGCATCAACACCGCCGTGCACAACAACCCGTTCCATATCGGTGCGCGGTCCTTCACCCTCGGCCTCAGCATCGGCCTGGTGCGGGCGAACGGCACGCCGGGCTCGGTCTCCAGCCTGCTCGCCGCCGCCGACACGGCCTGCTACGTCGCCAAGGAATCCGGGCGCGACCGGGTGCAGCTTTACGATCTCGGCGACCCGAAGGTGAACAGCACGCGCCAGCGCATGAGCTGGGCCGAGCGCATCCAGCTCGGGCTGGAGCTCGACCGCTTCCACATGCACCTTCAGGCCATCGTCGACCAGAACCATGCCGTGCTCGGTTATGAGGCGCTGATCCGCCTGGTCGACGAGACCGGCAGCTGGTGCCAGCCGGCGCAGTTCCTGCCCGCCGCCCAGCGGCTCGGGCTGATGGGTCGGATCGACGCCTGGGTGTGCCGTCATGCCATCGATTACGCCATGCGGCTGATCCAGCGCGGCGCGCATCAATATGTGTCGATGAACATCGGCGCGCATTCGCTGGCCGACGTCGCCTTCCAGCGCAACCTCATGGACATGCTGGACCTGCATCCCGGCGTCGAGGCGGCGCTGCGCATCGAGGTGACGGAGACCGAGGGGGTGGAAGACCTCGGCGAGATCGCCACCTTCCTCACCGAGCTGCGGGCGCGCGGCGTGCACGTCTATCTCGACGATTTCGGCAATGGCTACAATTCCTTCGAGTCGCTCAAGCGCCTGCCGGTGGACGGCATCAAGATCGACTGGACGGTGACGCGCGACCTGCTGCGCGACCCGATCGACAAGGCGCTGATGAAGGCCGCCATCTCCATCGCCAATTCGCTCGGCCTCGAACTCGTGGCCGAGGGCGTGGAGGACGAGGTGCAGCTCGCCAAGCTGCGCGAGCTTGGCGCCACCATGTATCAGGGCTTCCTGTTCCACCGCCCGGCCGACGCCGAGACGGTGCTCGCATAAAGGCCCGAGCGGCGGCTCAGTAGCCGCGCGCCGGGTCTACCTCGTGCAGCGGCGGCAGGCCCTGGCGCACGCGGCGGATGCTCTCGGCGACATCGCGCGCGGCGAGCTTGGGCACGGTGATGCTCGCCATGTGCGGGGTGACCAGCACATTCTCGAACGCCCAGAGCGGGTGGCCGGCCGGCAGCGGCTCGGTCTCGAACACGTCGAGCGTCGCCTCGCCAATATGACCGGAGGCCAGCGCCTCGATCAGCGCCGCCTCGTCCACCACCGCCCCGCGCGAGGCGTTGACGAACTTCACGCCCTTGCGCATGAGCGCGAATTCATCCGCGCCGAGGAGGCGCTGCGTGTCGAGCGTCAGCGGGACGAGGCTGACGATGATCTCGTTCTCGGCCAGCACCCGCTCCAGCCCCTCGCGGCCGGTGTGGGACGTGACGCCCGGAATGTCCTTCGGCGTGCGCGACCAGCCGCTCACCGTGAAGCCCATGCTCGCCAGCGTGCGCGCCGCCGGCCCGCCCAGCTCGCCAAGGCCGAGCACCGCCACCGTGATGTCGGAGAGCGCGCGCGGATGGACATACTCCCACTCCCCCCGGCGCTTGGCGCGCTCATAGACCGGGATGTCGCGGGCATAGCGGGTGACCGCGAAGACGATGTAGCTCGTCATCATCTGCACCATGCCGGGATCGGACAGGCGCGAGAACTTCACCGGGGCGAGGTCGTCGCGGCGCACCAGCGCATCGACGCCGGCGCCGAGGTTGGTCACGAGCTGGAGATTGGGAAAGCGCGCGAAGAAGCCCTTCGGCGGCGTCCAGCACAGCGCGTAGCGGATATCGGCCGGGTCGCCCAGATCCGGCTCGACGCGGAAATCGAGATCCGGCAGCTCCGCCGCCAGCGCCTCGCGCCAGGCCACGGAATCATCGACCGCGCTGTAGAAAACGAGGGCATCACGGCTCATGTCGGGCCTCAGGCTGTGGGGGACGGGAGAAACGGGCGGGAGTGCGATCCTGTCGCCCCGCGCGGGCGGCGGCAAGGGAGATGTCAGTTGCGCTGACGTCGCCGGTCAACGGGCGCCGGCGGGGGAGAGAAAGGCGATGATCGCCTCGCCCGAGGGGTCGCAGCTCGCGCGCAGCGTCGCGTCATCGCGCCCGACCAGTGTTTCTCCGGGGTGAACGAGCGCCGCGCCGAGCCGGTCGCCGACCTGCCAGGTGCCGCTCACTGCGTGCAGCACGACCAGCCCGCCTTCGGGCGCGGCGAGCAGGGGCGCGTTGTCGCCCGTGGCGGGCATGACCTGCGCGTTCCAGCGCCCGCGCCGCGTCATCACGTTGAGCACGCGCACGGCGCCGTCCGGCAGCCGCGAGACCGGCTGCTGCACGCTGTCGAAATGGAGCGGCTGCAGGCGCGCGAGGCTGCGGGTCTGGGTCGCGAACACCAGTTCCAGCCGCTCGGTGGTGAGCAGGGTGATGTGGCGGTCAATGCCGGGGAAGGAGGAGAACGGGCCCTCGGTGACGATGGGCGCGAGGCTCACGCGGATGTCGAAATCATCCTGGCTCGCGCCTTGCGGCAGCAGCAGCACGTCCTGGGTGATCCCGCCACCATTCTTCCAGGGTGTCACCGTGTAGTCGGACACCGTGAGAACTTTCAATGCACTCATCGCCTGCCTTTGCCGGCCGCCGCTCACGCCCCGGATTCGGGACTGGCGGACACTAGCGAGGCGACGGCGCGACCGGCAACGGCCGGGCATTGGCAAAGTGCATAGGCGGCAGACAGATTGCCGATGATCTGCATCGGCACCGCCTATCAAGCGCCCGTCAGCGCACCGTGCTGCGCGGGGTGAGCGTGCCCGGCTCGAACATGCCGCCGGCCGAGAAGCTGGCCTTGAGGTGGCGGGCGAAGACTTCCACCGCCGGACGCGGCGCCTGCCGGCGCAGCTTGAGGGCGACGAGGCGTACCGGCTCCAGCGCGTCGGTCAGCGGCACGGCGACCACGCGTCCGCCATCATGGGTGATCTGCGTGCGCGGCAGCACGTTCTGGATCGTATAGCCGCGCCCATGACCGACCAGACCGCGCGTCAGGTCATAGGCCCGCGAGCGGAACGCGATCCTCGGGTCGATGCCGAGCGTGTTGAACAGGCTCATGAAGTAGTCGCGCGAATGCGGCAGGTCGAGCAGGATGAACGGGTCGTCCCGCAGCTCCAGCAGGCTGATGCGCTCGCGCGCGGCCAGCGGGTGGTCGGGGTGCAGCACCGCATAGGGCGGCAGTTCGGTGAGCGGCTCGGCCATCACCTCGTCCGGGCGCGCGAACTCGTAGGAAATCGCCAGCTCGGTCCGGCCGGCGATGATCGCGTCGAGAATCTGCTGCTGATCGCCCTCGTCGAGGCTGATGCTGATGCCCGGATGGGTCTCGGCGAAGCGCGAGAGCAGGCTCGGCATGAAGTGAGTGGCGATGGTCCAGAAGCAGCCGACCGTGATCTCGCCGCGCACCTCGTCGGCCATGGCGCGGGCGTTCTGGCCGAAGTCGCGGGCATGGTTCAGCAGCAACCGCGCCTCGTTGATGATGCGCGTGCCGGCGATGGTGGTCGTCACGCCTTTTGCATGGTGCCGGACGAAGAGCTGCACGCCGCAATCAGCCTCGAACTGGGCGATGGCCGCCGAGATGGAGGGCTGGGAGACGTTCAGATGCTTCGCGGCCTCGGTCAGATTACCGAAGTCGGCGGTGGTCACGACGTAGCGCAGAGCGCGGAGCGAGACGTTCATCGGTTTTTTCTATGCCGCACAACGGTTGAAAATATTTTACTGATCCATCCAGGTCGCACAATATTTCCTCACAGGAAAAGGATGCACGAAATGATCCGTACAGGCGACGAATACCGGCAGGGGCTTCAGGACGGTCGTGAGATCTGGATGGACGGCGAGCGGGTGACCGACGTCACCCAGCACCCGTCCTTCAAGCCGATCGTCGACGTCCGTGCCCGCATGTACGACATGGCGCACGAGGCCCGGTATCAGGATCGCCTCACCTATGTTGAGGACAACAAGCGCAACACGATCTTCTATAAGCCGCCCCGCGAGACCAAGGACTGGACCGACAAGCTCACCGCCGTGGACACGGTGATGCAGGACATCGGTGGCGTCGTCACCCGCGTCGGCGACGAGACCATCGGCGAGGTGTGGTCCCTCATCGACGGCCGCGACGTTCTGGCGGAGTTCGACCCGCGCTTTGCCGAGAATGTCGACAGGCACGTTCAGAACATTTTCGACAACGACATCTTCCATATTTCGGCCAACACGGATCCGAAGGGCGACCGTTCCCTCCCGCCCCAGGAACAGGATCCCGACATGATGGTGCATGTCGTGAAGGAGACCGATGCGGGCATCGTGATCCGGGGCGCGAAGTACGAGACGGCGGCAGCTTACGCAGACCAAGCTTTCCTGAAGCCGACCGTCGGTGCATGGACCAATGACAAGCTGTCCGATTATGCCGTGGGCGGCATCATCGACATGGGCGCGCCGGGCGTGAAGCAGATCTGCCGCTCCTCCTTCGCCGGCCGCACCAACCCGAAGGACTACCCGCTCGCCAACAAGTTCGACGAGGTCGAATCCCTCGTCATCTTCGACAACGTGCTGATCCCCTGGGAGAACGTGTTCTTCTACCGGCACACCAAGGCGGCGCAGTACATCCGCGCCACGCTGCACCGCTACTCGGCCTTCCCCTATGTCCACCGCCTGCTCTATGTCGCCGACATGATGATCGGCGCGGCGATGTGGAACGCCCGGCAGACCGGCCTCGACAAGCTCCAGTCGGTGCGCGAGAAGCTGGCCGATCTCGTCTGCTACCGCGAGGGCATCAACGCCCACCTCACCGCCTCGATCACCCTGGCGGAGAAGAGCCCGGGCGGGCTGCTCATGCCCAACCAGTCCATGCTATATGCCGGGCGCGTGCATGCCTGCTCCAACCTGCCGGCGATGATGCACATCGCCCGCGAGCTGTGCGGCGGCCAGATCTGCGTCACGCCGAACTCGGCCGCCTTCGAGGCCGAGGGCTCGGGCCACTGGCTGAAGAAGTTCTACTCGCTGAACAAGCAGTGGGAATCGGAGGACCGGCGCAAGCTGCTCGCCTTCGCCCGCGACCTGCTCAACTCCGACTATGCCGGCCACCGCCTGACCTTCGTGCAGTTCGCGCAGGCGCCGCACTTCAACCATCTGAACGCGGTCTACAATTCCTTCGATTTCGACGGCCCGCTCGACTTCGTCCGCAAGGCCGCCGGCCTGTCGGACAAGGTGATGGGCGAGCCGATCAAGGCGTGAGCCCGCACGGGACACGCCGGCAGGGAACGCACCGGCAAGGGATGAGCACCATGAGCACGATCGACGCCGCCCAGTTCCGCAGCGCCATGGGGCGTACCGCCTCCGGCGTCACCGTGGTGACAACCAATGGCGCCGCCGGGCGTGGCGGCGTCACCGTCTCGAGCCTGTGCTCGCTCTCCATGGAGCCGCCCTCGGTGCTGTTCTGCCTGCACAAGGACGCGCGCGTGCTGGCGGCGCTGCTGGAGAACGGCGTGTTCGCCGCCAACATCCTCGCCCATGACCAGCACCGCATCGCCGACTGCTTCGCCGGGCTGATCCCGGAGCATCGCGAGGACCGCTTCGCCATCGCCGACTGGGACGCGCTTCACACCGGCGCGCCCCTGCTCAAGGGCGCGCTCTGCCGCTTCGACTGCCGAATCGCCAGCGTGTTCAACTTCGGCACGCACCACATCATCGCCGGCGAGGTGATGGCGCTGGAAACCGCCGAGGCCCGCCCGCTGGTCTATTCCAACCGCGCCTATCACCACCTTCAGGTCGCTTGAGACGCATGAGCATTCAGGCCGTCGCCGCCACCCCCGCCGCTGGCTCCCCCTCGTCCGCGGATGCGGCGACGTTTGACGAGGCGACGCTTGATGCAGCCATGCTTGCCCGCACGGTGAGCCTCCTCGCCGATCTCGTCGCCTTTCCCAGCGAGAGCGCGCGCTCCAATTTGCCCATCGTCGATTACATCGAGGCCTATCTGGCAAGCGAGGGCATCACCGCCCGCCGCATTCCGAATGCGGATGGCAGCAAGGCCTCGCTGCTCGCCACCATCGGCCCCGTCGACCGACCCGGCGTCGCGCTCTCCGCCCATACCGATGTCGTGCCGGTCGCCGGGCAGGACTGGTCGAGCGACCCGTGGACGCTCACCGAGCGGGACGGCCGGCTCTATGGGCGCGGCAGCAGCGACATGAAGGGCTTCCTTGCCGTCGTGCTCGCCCATGTGCCGCTGTTCCGCCAGACGGCGACGCACACGCCCGTGCACCTCTGCTTTTCCTATGACGAGGAACTGGGCTGCCTCGGCGCGCCCGATCTGGTGGCTGAGGTCGCCGCGCTCCCCGTGCCGCCGGCGCTCTGCATCGTCGGCGAGCCCACCGCGCTCAAGGTCGCCCGCGCCCATAAGGGCAAGTTCGCCCGCCGGCTGACGATCACCGGGCGCGGCGGGCATTCGGCGCTGGTCAACCGCGCGGCCAATGCCGTGGAGGCGGCGGCCGAGATCACCGTCGGCCTCGGCGTGCTCGGCCGCTCGCTCCGCACCGAAACCAACGACACCTTCGACCCGCCCTGGACCAGCGTGCATGTCGGCTCGCTGCATGGCGGCAGCGCGCTCAACCTCGTGCCGGACCGGGCGGTGATGGAATTCGAGGCGCGCACTTTGCCGGGCACCGACATCGACGGCCTCAACGCCCGCATCGCCCTCATCATCGACGAGGCCCGCGCCCGGCTGGTGGCGCAGGCGCCGGAGGCGGGGATCGCGATGGAGACGCTCAGCGACTATCCCGGCCTCGACACCCCCGAGGGCAGCCCCGCCACCCGCCTTGTCGCGGCGCTCGCCGGCGATAATGGCGCGCCCGTCACCCTCGCCTTCGGCACCGAAGCGGGGCTCTATGCGCGGGCCGGCATTCCCACCCTCGTCTGCGGTCCCGGCGATATCGGCCGCGCCCACAAGGCGGATGAGTGGATCGGCCGCGACGAACTTGGCGCCGCCGGCACGATGATGACCCGCCTCGCCGGCCATCTCGGCCGCCCTTTTGCATCCACCTGACCCGCTTTCGCCTGAACCGGAAAAGAGTGACCGACATGCCGACCCATACCCGCATCCGCCCGTTCAACACCAAAGAGACCTATCCCGAGCAGAAGCTGAACAACGACCTCAGCCAGGGCGTCGTGGCGCGCGGCACCATGGTGTTCCTGCGCGGCCAGGTGGCGCAGGACCTCGACACCCGCGAGAGCGTCCATATCGGCGATGCCGGCAGGCAGGCCGAGAAGGCGATGGCCAACATCAAGATGCTGCTGGAAGAAGCCGGCAGCGAGCTCGGCCATATCTGCCGCATCGTCGTCTACCTCACCGACATCCGCTACCGCGAGGCGGTGTATCTGGAGATGGGCAAGTGGCTCGGCGGCGTGTTCCCCTGCTCCACCGGCCTCGTCGTGCCCGCGCTCGCCCGGCCGGAATGGCTGGTCGAGATCGAGGTGACCGCCGTCATCCCCGACGCCGCCTGACCGGAGAGCGCGCGTGACCTTTTCCATCTCCGCCCGCTGCGCCCGCACCGGCATGTTCGGCATCGCCGTTTCCTCCTCCTCGCCGGCGGTGGCGGCGCGCTGCGCCCATGCCCGCGCCGGCGTCGGCGTGGTGGCGACGCAGAACATCACCGACCCGATGCTCGGCCCGCGCGGGCTTGACCTGCTGGCTGAGGGCCGGCCGGCTGCCGAGGTGCTGGAAAAGCTCCGCGCGACCTCCGATTTCTTCGACTACCGGCAGGTGGTGATCCTCGGGCGCGACGGCCCCGCCGCCGGCCATTCGGGGGCGAAGACGCTCGGCACCCACGCCATCGCCTATGGCGCGGATGCCGCCGCCGCCGGCAATCTGCTGGCGTCGCACGACGTGCCCAAAGCGATGATCGCCGCCTTCGAGGCGAGCCCCGAGGCCGGCCTCGGCGACCGGCTGGTCGCCGCCATGCAGGCGGCGGTCGCGGCAGGCGGCGAGGAAGGCCCGGTGCATTCGGTCGGCATGCTGCTGGTCGACAAGGTCGGCTGGCCGGTGGCCGATCTGCGCATCGACTGGTCGGACGGCGACGTCATGGCCGAGTTCGCCGCGCTCTGGGCGCTCTGGGTGCCGCAGATGGACGCCTATGTCACCCGCGCGCTCAACCCCTCCACCGCCCCCGCCTATGGCGTGCCGGGCGACGAGTGAGGCGGCGCATAGGCGTCATCCCAGCCCCTCGGGCCTTGCCTTCGGCAAGCCCAAGGGCAGGCTCTGCGAAGCGTTGAGCCGGGATCGCGTGCCGCTCTTGTCACACGATCCCGGATCGGGCTGATCGCCCGTCCGGGATGACGACCCACCCAGAAGCGAGGCCCTGATGTCTGTCACCCGCCCGGCCCTGAAGCTCACCCATGAGGGCGCGCTGAAAATGCTCGCCGCCGCCGTCGCCAAGGCGACAGAGATGGGCGTGCCGCAGAACATCAATATCGTCGACGAGGGCGGCAATCTCCTCGCTTTCGTGCGCATGGACGGGGCCAAGCTGCTGTCGCGCGAGACCTCGCTGTCGAAGGCCATCACCGCCGCCTCGCACCGCCAGCCGACCTCGCGGCTGAACCCGGCGGACGAGATCAAGCTCTCGCTCGCCGCCGGCCAGCGCCTGACCAATCTGGAAGGCGGCCTGCCCATCATCATCGACGGCGTATGCGTTGGCGGCATTGGCGTCGGTTCGGGCAAGGGCGCGGAGGATGTCGAGGTGGCCCGCGCGGCGCTGGCGGCGATCGGCGCGCAGGATCAGATCCCGTGAGCAGCCCGCATATTTTCGTCCTCAGCGGCGCCAACACGAACCTCTACGGCCTCGACCCGGCCGGCCCCTATGGCACGCTCACGCTGGACGATATCGGCGCCGCCTGCCGCGCCCGCGCCGAGAGCCTCGGCGGCACGGTGGATTTCCGCCAGTCCAACCATGAGGGCGTGCTGGTGGACTGGATCCAGGAGGCGCGCACCAAGGCGAATGGCATCGTCATCAATGCCGGCAGCCTGTCCTACACCTCCATCGCGATCCTGGACGCGCTGTCGGCGGTGAAGAAGCCGGCGATCCAGGTGCATGTCAGCAACGTGTTCACCCGCGAGAGCTTCCGCCACCACGCCCCGCTGGCGGCGGCGGTGACCGGCTGCATCATCGGCCTCGGGCCAGAGGGCTACCCCGCCGCCGTCGAGGCGCTGATCCGTCGCATTCAGGCCGGATGAGCCCCGCGCGGGCGCACGCGCGCCCCGCTTATGGCGCACCCCTCATGGCGCCCCCCTGATGGAACGAGTCCCGGTCATGACGCCTTAATGGGATAGCGTCATCCCGTGGAGACCGTCCCATGCCCCTCGCCCGCCCGAACCGCCGCCCCGGCGCGCGCCGCAGGGTGCTGCCATGAGCCCGCGCGCGACATGGAAGGGCTTCCTCAAGCTCGACGAGCTGGTTTGCGGCATCGGCCTTTACACGGCGGTGTCGGCCAATGAGCGCGTCAGCCTCAACATGGTCAACCGCAAGACCGGCCATCGCCTGCGCCGCCGATTCATCGATCCGGAAACCGAGGAGACGGTGGAGCGCGAGGATCAGGTGAAGGGCTATGAGGTCGCCTCGGGCGAATACATCGTGCTGGAGCCGGAGGAAGTGGCCGAGGTCATGCCGCAGGGCGACAAGACGCTCGCCATCGACACCTTCCTGCCCTGCGCGCAGGTGGACGACCTCTATTTCGACAAGCCCTATTATGTCCGCCCGACCGACGATGCCTCGGAAGCGACCTTCGCCGTCATCCGCGAGGGGCTGCGCCGACGCAAGGTGGTGGCGCTCGCCAGCGCCGTGCTGTTCCGCCGCCCGCGCACCGTGCTGATCCGCGCCTATGATGACGGCATCATCGCCACCACGCTGAACCATGATTACGAGGTGCGCTCGGCGCAGGAGGCGTTCGCGGACATCAAGGATGTGAAGATCGAGGGCGAGATGCTCGATCTCGCCCGGCACATCATCTCCACCAAGGCCGGCACCTTCCAGCCCGACAATTTCCACGACGCCTATGAGGCGGCGCTGGCCGAGCTGGTGCGCGCCAAGATCGAGGGCCGCCCGATCAAGGCGCCGAAGACGCCAAAGAAGGGCAAGGTGGTCGATCTGATGGAGGCGCTGCGCCAGAGCGCTGGCATGGGCAAGGCAGCAGGCAAGGCGAGCGATAAGGACGCGACGGCACCCACCAAGCGGACGGCGGCGAAGAAATCGTCGAAAGCCGGCGCCAAGAGCGCCGCCAAAAACCCCGCGAAAACCGGCACAGCCGCCCGGCGCCGCGCCTCGACCACCACGCGCAAGGCGGGCTGACGCGCCATGGCCCTCGACACCTACCGCGCCAAGCGCGATTTCACCCTCACCGCCGAGCCGGCTGGGGCGGAAGGCAAAGGCGCGGGCCATGCCTATCTCGTCCAGAAACACGCCGCCCGCCGGCTGCATTACGATCTCCGGCTGGAAATGGACGGGGTGCTGAAGAGCTGGGCGGTGACGCGCGGCCCGAGCCTCGTGCCGGGCGAGAAGCGCCTTGCCGTGCATGTGGAGGACCACCCGCTCGACTATGGCAGCTTCGAGGGAACCATTCCCAAGGGCCAGTATGGCGGCGGCACGGTGATGCTGTGGGACAGCGGGAGCTGGATCCCCAAGGGCGACCCGCGCAAGGGCTACAAGAAGGGCCATCTCGACTTCGAGCTGCGCGGCGAAAAGCTCTCCGGCCACTGGCATCTCGTGCGGATGCCCAAGCGGCGCGGCGAGACGCAGGAAAGCTGGCTGCTGTTCAAAGCCGACGATGCGGCCGCGCGGACCAAGGCCGCGCCGGATATTCTGGAGGAAGCCCCGGATTCGGTGAAGACCGGCCGCACGCTGGACGAGATCGCCGAGGACGCGCCGGCGCACAAGAGCAGGACGAAGACGGCGGCCAAGACGGCCACGATCACCAAGACGGCCAAGGCTTCCCGGCTGACGAGGCCGGCCAAGGCCAGCGAAGCCAGGGCTACTGAAGTCAAGGCTGCTGAAGCCAACGCCAGCGACGCCAACACCACCGACGCAGAGACCACGGGCGACGCCACGGGCACAGCGGCGCCGGCGCCATCCGCGACACCCTCCGCCGACGCCTACCCTTCCTCCACCTCCGCGCGCGCCAAAAAGGCGCGCGGCAAGCAGGCGGGCGCCGACAAACTGCCCGATTTCGTCGCCCCGCAACTGGCGACGCTGGTGGCGAAGGCCCCGGCGGGGGCGGGCTGGATCCACGAGATCAAGTTCGACGGCTACCGGCTTCAGGCCCGCATCGACCACGGCGCCAGCGGCAAGGACCGGCTTCGCCTGCTCACCCGCTCGGGCCTCGACTGGACGGAACGCTTCGGCACGGCGCTGGCCGACGCGCTGCTCGCCTTGCCGGCGCAGACCGCGCTCATCGACGGCGAACTCGTGGTGGAGACGCCGTCGGGCGCCTCGCATTTCGCCGCGCTTCAGGAAGACCTGTCGGAAGGGCGCAGCGACCGCTTTAAATTCTACGCCTTCGACCTGCTGCATCTCGACGGCCGCGATCTCACGGGGGAGACGCTGCTCGCCCGCAAGCAGGCGCTGGCGGCGCTATTGAAGGACGCGCCTGCGCCCCTGCGTGTCAGCGAGCCTTTCGAGGTCGACGGTGCCACCCTGCTGCGCCATGCCTGCCGCCTCAGCCTCGAAGGTCTGGTGTCGAAGCGCGCGGATGGGCGCTACCGCTCTGGCCGCGGCAAGGACTGGGTGAAGTCGAAATGCGCCGAGCGGCAGGAATTCGTCATTGGCGGCTTCGTGCCCTCCACCGCCATGGCCAACGCCATCGGCTCGCTGGTGCTGGGCGTGCATGAGGACGGCAAGCTGCGCTATGTCGGGCGGGTCGGCACCGGCTTCTCACATCGCATCGCCGCCGAGCTCTACCGCGACCTCAGCGCCCTCGCGCGCGAGCGCAGCCCCTTCGCCGACAAGCTGACGGCGGAGGCGCGGCGGGGCGTCACCTTCGTGAAGCCGGAGCGTGTGGCCGAAGTCGAGTTCCGCGGCTGGACCGGCGACCAGAATCTGCGTCACGCGGCGTTTCGCGGCCTGCGCGAGGACAAGCCGGCGCGCGAGATCGTCCGCGAGGCGCCGGCGCCGGACACATCGTCCACCTCATCGGCCTCATCGTCCACCTCACTGCACTCACCGGCCACGCTTAAAAGCGCGGTGAAGCTCACCCATCCCGACCGCGTCTACTGGCCCGAGGACGGCATCACCAAACAGGGCCTGGCGGAGTATTACGCGGAAATCTGGCGCTTCATCGCCCCCCACATCGTCGCCCGCCCGCTCGCCTTGCTGCGCTGTCCTGATGGAATTTCAAAGGCTTGCTTCTTCCAGAAGCACAGCTGGCGCGGCATGAACAAGGCGATCAAGGTGGCCCGGGACACCGATGGCGAGGAGATGCTGTTCATCGAGGACCGCGACGGCCTCCTCGCCCTCGTGCAGGCCGGCGCGCTGGAAATCCACCCCTGGGGCGCGCCCCTCGAAAGCCTGGAAGCCCCGGATACCATGATCTTCGACCTAGACCCCAGCCCGGAGCTTGGCTGGGCGGATGTCGTCGCGGGGGCGAAAGAGGTGCGGTGGCGGCTGGAGCAGGCGGGGCTGCCGGCTTTCGTAAAAACGTCTGGTGGCAAGGGGTTACACGTCGTCGTCCCGCTGAAGCCGAAGGCCGGGTGGGACGAAATGAAGGGCTTCGCCAAGGCCATCGCCGAGGCCATGGCGGGCGATGAGCCGGACCGCTACATCGCCATCGCCACCAAGGCGAAGCGCGAGGGACGCATCTTCATCGACTATCTGCGCAACGGCCGCGGCGCCACCGCCATCGCCCCCTATGGCACCCGCGCCCGCGCCGGAGCGGGTGTCGCCATGCCGGTGGCGTGGGAAGAGATCGACGCCCTCACCGGCGGAGCGCAGTTCACGCTGGCGAACGTCCCCACCCGGCTCGCCAATCTCGACCGCGACCCGTGGGAGGATTTCCGCGCCAGCGCCACGCCGTTGCCGGAGCTGGCCAAGCGCCGGCGGGGACGGCGCTAAGGCCATGCCCGATATCGGTTATTTCCTGCCGCCCGAGGATGTTGAAGCGCTGCTGCGGCTGCTCATGGCGGTCGCCTGCGGCATGCTGATCGGCATCAACCGCGATCTGCGCGGCAAGCCGACGGGCATGCGCACGCTCGGCCTCGTCTGCATGGGCGCGGCGCTGATCTCGCTCACCGCCGTGCGCGTGGAGGGCATGGCCGAGGATCCCGATGCCATGAGCCGCGTGGTGCAGGGCATCATCCAGGGCGTGATGACCGGCATCGGCTTCCTCGGCGCCGGCGTCGTGCTGCGCAATCACCGCGATCTGGAAATCCATGGCCTGACCACCGCCGCCACGGTCTGGGTGACCGCCGCCCTCGGCGTCGCCTGCGCGCTGGCGTCCTGGCACCTCATCGTCCTCGCGCTGGTGGTGACGCTGGTGCTGCTCGCCCTTGTCCTGCCGCTGGAGCGCGTTCTGGAATCGCGTGCGGACGGGCCCCGCCCGAGTGTGGAACCGCCCAACCGGGAAACCTCAGACGAGCCCTAGCGCGCGCTATTTGCGGGGGCGGGCGCCCTTCTCGCTGGCGAGGCTTTTCTTCAACGCGTCCATGATGTTGACGACGTTGGTCGGCGCCTCCGGCTCCTCCTTACCCTTGCGCGGGGCCGAGCGACGGCGGTTCTTTTTCTTCGACGCGATCAGCGCCTTGAGATTGTCCTGCAGCGGATCATGGACGAGGCTCGGCTCCCATTTCCGCGTGCGCTTGTCGATGAGTTTGGCGACGAGATCGACCAGCGGCGCCTCGGGCCGGGCGTCGATGTCGTCGAAATAGCCTTCGGGCGGGCGCACCTCGTCGGCATAACGCAGGGTCCACAGCACGATGCCGCGCCCGCGCGGTTCCAGCATCACCGGACGCTCGCGCCGGTAGAGCACAAGGCGGGCGATACCCACCGTGCCCGTTGCCGCCATCGCCTCGCGGATAACGGCGAAGGCCTCCTCACCGACGGGATCGTTGGGCGTAAGGAAATGCGGCGTGTCGTACCAGAGCCATTGCACGCTGTCGGCCGGCACAAACATCTCGATGTCGATGGTGCGCGTGCTCTCCAGCGCCACCGCCGCAAGATCCTCGTCCTCCAGCAGGACGAACTCGCCCGGCCCGCGCTCATAGCCGCGCGCCTGATCGTCCTCATCCACCGCGCGGCCGGTCTCGTCATCGACATAGATGCCCTCGACCCGGTTGCCGGTGGCACGGTTAAGCGTATGAAAACGCACCTTTTCGGACTCGGAGGTCGCCGTCATCATCGTCACCGGGCAGGTGACGAGGGACAGTTTCAGATAGCCCTTCCAGAAACTGTGCTGCGCCATGAAGCCGGCCCTTTCGACGCGAGGTCGCCCCGTCGCAACGCGGTGGGGCGGGCGCCGGTTCCCGGCCACCGGACGAGCTTTGTGACAGGCAGTTGACAGCGACTTATGCTCAGTCCTAGCATAAGCTCATGTGCCGGGCGTGAGCCCGGTCTTCTTTGGCCCGAGTTATACTCATACCGAGCATAAGGGGGACGCGATGCTGGACATAACCGCCGCCCGCGCCGACACCGATTTCAGCGCCGCCGCCTTCACCGGCGAGCCGGCCTCCGGCCTGCCGCTGCCGCATCTTTATGCCCGCGTGGCCAAGCACATCACGCCCGCCGAATGGCCGCTTATCGCCCATGAGGTCGCGGCGATCGAGCGCCTGAAGCGCGAGAAGAACGCCGTCATCCTCGGCCACAACTACCAGGCGCCGGAGATCTTCAACACGGTGGCGGACATTGTCGGCGACAGCCTGGCGCTGGCCCGCGAGGCGGTGACGGTGGACGCCGATGTCATCGTCATGGCCGGCGTGCACTTCATGGCGGAAACCGCCAAGCTGCTGAACCCCGGCAAGACCGTGCTGATGCCGGACATGGCGGCCGGCTGCTCGCTCGCCGAGAGCATCACGGCGGAGGATATCCGCCTGCTGCGCAAGCATTATCCGGGCGTGCCGGTGGTCACCTATGTCAACACCTCCGCCGAGGTGAAGGCCGAGAGCGATTATTGCTGCACCTCCGGCAATGCCGTGAAGGTGGTGCGCGCCGTGGCGAAGGAATGGGGCGTCAACCGCATCCTCATGCTGCCGGACGAATATCTCGCACAGAACGTCCAGAAGGAGGTTCCCGAGCTGGAGCTGATCGCCTGGAAGGGCCATTGCGAGGTGCATGAGCGCTTCACCCCGCAGGACATCCGCGACCTGCGCGACGCCCACCCCGGCGTGATCGTGCTCGCCCATCCCGAATGCCCGCCGGAAGTGGTGGCGGAGGCCGATTATGCCGGCTCCACCGCCGGCATGGCCGATTATGTCCGCGACGAAAAGCCGGCCCGCGTGGTACTCATCACCGAGTGCTCGATGGCCGACAATGTCGCGGTGAACCACCCGGATATCGAGTTCGTGCGCCCCTGCAATCTGTGCCCGCATATGCGCCGCATCACCCTGCCGGCCATCCGCCGCGCGCTGGAGACGATGGGCCCGCAGGTGGAGATCGACCCCGCCGTCGCCGACCGCGCCCGCGCGGCGGTGGAGCGCATGCTCGCCATCCGCTGAACCTTTGCGCTGAACCCTTGCGCTGAACCCTTGGCCGAACCCCGCTCGGGAGTGCCGCTTGTGAGCCTTTCGCCTGACACCATCGTCGTGGTCGGGGCCGGCGTCGCCGGTCTGGCCACCGCGCTGCGCCTCGCACCGCTTGCCGTCACGCTGGTCACCGCCGCTCCCCTCGGCGCGGAGGCCGCCACCGGCTGGGCGCAGGGCGGCATCGCCGCCGCCATTGGCGACGACGACCGGCCGGACTTCCACGCCATCGACACACTGGCCGCCGGCGCCGGGCTCTCCGAGCCGCTGGTCGCGCGCCGCGTCGCGGGCGCCGCTCCCGCCGCCATAGACTGGCTGGTCGAAATCGGCACCCCCTTCGACCGCAACGCCAATGGAAGCCTCGCACTGGGGCTGGAAGCCGCGCATTCGCGCCGCCGCATTGTCCATGCCGAAGGCGACGGCACCGGCCGCGTGGTGCTGGAAACGCTCGCCCGCGCCGCCCGCGCCTGCCCGTCCATCACCGTGATCGAGGGCCGTCGCGCCGCCGAATTGCTGCGCGACGACACTGGCCGCGTCGCCGGCATCGCCCTGCGCGACCGCAACGGCGCCATCGAGGCCCTGCCGGCCCGCGCCGTGGTGCTGGCGACCGGCGGGCTCGGCGGGCTCTATGGCTCGACCACCAACCCGCTCGGCGCCACCGGCTCGGGCCTCGCCCTCGCGGCCCGCGCGGGGGCGGTGCTGCGCGACATGGAGTTCGTGCAGTTCCACCCGACCGCCATGGCTGTTGGCGCCGACCCGATGCCGCTCGCCACCGAGGCGCTGCGCGGGGAAGGCGCCAAGCTGTTCAACGCGCGCGGCGAACGCTTCATGCTGGACGTGCCCGGCCAGGAGCTCGCCCCGCGCGATGTCGTGGCGCGCGCCATCTTCGCGGAGATCGCCGCCGGCCGGCAGGTCGTGCTGGACGCACGGCTGCGGGACATCGAGCACCGCTTTCCCGGCGTGGTCGCGCTGTGCCGGGCCCATGGGCTCGACCCGGCGGCGGCGCCCATCCCCGTGCGTCCGGCGGCGCATTACCATATGGGCGGCATCCGCGTGGACGAGACCGGCCGCTCCAGCCTGCCCGGCCTGTGGGCTTGCGGCGAGGTGGCCTCCACCGGCCTGCACGGCGCCAACCGGCTCGCCAGCAACTCGCTCCTGGAAGCCCTCGCCTATGCCGGCTGGATCGCCGACGACATCGTGAGTAAGGCCGCCACCATCGGCCGCATCGCCCCGCCTGCGCCGGCGCGCCCGCTCTCTCCGGCCCGCGCCGAGATCCGTGCGTTGATGGACCTGAAGGTCGGCGTGGTCCGCGAGGCCGCCGGGCTGGAGGAAGCCGCCGCCCGCCTCGGCACCCTGGCCGATCGCGACGGCGACGATCTCTCCCTCGTCGCGCTCATGGTCGCGGAAGCGGCGCTGCGCCGGGTGGAAAGCCGGGGCGGCCATTACCGTGCTGACCATGCCAGCCCGGCCGCGGTGGCCCGCCATTCGGAGACCCGCCTCGACGACCTCCGCCACGCCGAGGTGCGGCGGGTGGCGTGAGCCTTCTTTGTCATGCCCGGGCTTGGCCCGGGCATCCATGATTTCCCACCCGCGCCGACAGGAAGGCGTGGATGGCCGGGCCAAGCCCGGCCATGACGCCAGCGACTGTGAGTGATCCTATGCCTCTTTCTCCCCTCCCCCGCCTGCTGGTCGAACCCGTCGTGCGCGCCGCGCTCCTGGAAGATCTCGGCCGCGCCGGGGACATTACCAGCGAGGCGGTGATCCCCACCGAAGCCCGCTTCACCGCGGTGATGGCGGCGCGGCAGAACGGCGTGCTCGCCGGCATCGACGCCGCGGTGATCGCCTTCAACCTTGTCGACCCCGCGCTCACGGTCACGGTGGAGCGGGGCGACGGCCACGCGGTGGCGCCCGGCGACGTGGTGCTGCGGGTGGAAGGCTCGGCGCGCGCCATCCTCACCGCCGAGCGGGTGGCGCTCAATATTGCCTGCCGCATGTCCGGCATCGCCACCGCGACGGCGGGGCTCGTCGCCATCGCCCGCGCAAACGGCAAGGCGCAGATCGTCTGCACCCGCAAGACGACGCCCGGCCTGCGCGCGCTGGAAAAGCACGCGGTGAAGGCGGGGGGCGGCTCCAACCACCGCTTCGGCCTCGATGATGCGGTGCTGATCAAGGACAACCACATCGCCGTCGCCGGCGGCGTCGCCCCCGCCATCCGCGCCGCCAAGGCCTTTGCCGGCCACATGGTGAAGATCGAGGTGGAGGTCGACACGCTCACCCAGCTGCACGAGGCGCTCGCCGAGGGCGTCGATGCCGTGCTGCTCGACAATATGAACCCTGCGCAGCTCACCGAGGCGGTCGCCCTCGTCGGCGGGCGGGCGATCACCGAGGCGTCCGGCCGCGTCTCCGCCGAGACCGTCGGCCCTATCGCCGCGAGCGGCGTAGACCTCATCTCCGTCGGCTGGATCACCCACTCCGCGCCGATCCTCGATCTGGGGCTCGATGCGGCGGAGGCGTGAGGGAGGGCGATTGGGCTGAAGGGCTTTTGCGCTGGGTCCCGGCTCGGCGCTCCGGCTTCGCCTCCGCTGGTCCGGGACACGGATGGCAGGCCGCGTTTCCCGGACAAGCTGCAGGTACTGCAGCGCCGATCCGGGACCCAGGGGAGACTCTTCGGCAAACTGCCTACAGCCTCCCGCGCGCGCCTCCCCCTCCCAAGGTCGCAGCCTCAACACGGCGCGAGGGCGCTTGCCTGCCCTTGAATGAGGCATGCTTTTGTGCGATGCATATAGCCGTCTGATAATGATTATGCGGGAGAGACCGACAGTCCTCCCGGACATGTGTCGGCGCCGACGGAGCAACCCCCCAGGAAACTCTCAGGCACCAGGGACCGCATAGTCAGGACATCTGGAGAGAGGCGTCGGCGCCGACAGGCTGCTGGACGTCCACCGAAGGGGAAGCCCGAGGCGGCATGGCGCGAGCCAGGCCATCACGGGGCGAGCTCTCAGGTACCGCGACAGATTGGGGACAGCCGGCCGGTTTAGCGCTTTGTCGCGCGCCCGGTCATGTCGTCCTCAAGCGCGGGAGCCTCCCATGCGCCAGATTGCCGTTGTCGGCGCCGGTATCACCGGCATCACCACCGCTTACGCCCTGAATGAAAAGGGCTATGACGTCACCGTCATTGATCGCCAGCGTTATGCGGCGATGGAAACCTCTTTCGCCAATGGCGGGCAGCTCTCCGCCTCCAATGCCGAGGTATGGAACTCGTGGTCCACGGTGCTCAAGGGCATCAAGTGGATGTTCACGCCCGACGCCCCGCTGCTGATGAACCCCAAGCCCTCCTGGCACAAATATAGCTGGATGGCCGAGTTCCTCGCCAACATCCCGAACTACACCGCCAACACGGTCGAGACCACGCGCCTCGCCATCCAGGCTCGGCAGTTCATGTTCGACATCGCCGCGCGCGAGGGCATCGACTTCAATCTTGAGAAGCGCGGCATCCTGCACATCTACCGCGACAAGGAAGCCCAGGATCATGCCCGCATGGTCTCCGGCCTCTACGCCAAGGGCGGGCTTGAGCGCCGCGAGGTGACGCCTTCCGAGATCCGCGCCATCGAGCCGACGCTGCACGGCCAGTTCTATGGCGGCTTCTACACCGAGTCCGATTCCACCGGCGACATCCACAAATTCACCTTCGGCCTGGCGGAAGTCTGCCGCGCCCGCGGCGTGCGCTTCGTCAATGAGGCGTCGGTCGAGAGCGTCGTCCACACCGGCAAGGGCCGGGACGGCACGGGCGTCGACATCACCCTCACCCTCGCCCCGGACGCGGAAGACGCCGCCCCGCGCCGCGAAGTGCTGGGCTTCGATGCGGTCGTGGTCTGCGCCGGCATCGGCTCGCGCGCCATCGCCGCCGGCCTTGGCGACCGGGTGAACATCTACCCCGTGAAGGGCTACTCGATCACGGTCAATCTCGACGACGAGCGCAGCCAGAAGTCCGCCCCCTGGGTGAGCCTCCTGGACGACAAGACCAAGATCGTCACCTCGCGCCTCGGCAAGGACCGCTTCCGCGTCGCTGGCACCGCCGAGTTCAACGGCGAGAACCGCGACATCCGCGCGGACCGCATCCGCCCGCTCACCGACTGGGTGCGCAAGCTGTTTCCGGGCGTCTCGACCGAGAAGGTCGTGCCCTGGGCCGGCCTGCGCCCGATGATGCCGGACATGATGCCGCGCGTCGCCGCCGGCGCGAAGCCCGGCGTGTTCTACAACACCGGCCATGGCCATCTCGGCTGGACGCTCTCCTGCGCCACCGCCGAGATCATCGCCGCCAAGGTGGCCGACGCGCTGCCGGTCGAGGCCCCCGCGCCGCTGCTGCGTATGGCGGCCGAGTGATCGCCGCCGCGTAAGGCGCCCTTACGAGACCCCGCCCCGGGCCCTCCACCCGTCCGGGAAAATAGGAGCCGCTTCCCTTCCGGCTCCCGCCCCGCCTCCGGTGCACATCCCGGGGGCGGGGTTTTTCTTGTGGGGCAGGGAGCCAGGAGTTTCGGTCAAAGATTCTCCCCTGGGCCCCGGATCATCGGTGCGCTGCGCGCACCTCGTCCGGGGAACGGAAGGAGCGCCGGACATTGTCCCACCCTTCACGGACGCCCGGAGCGTCAGCGGAAGGCGATCCGGGATCGAGCGAAAGACGCCGCCCGCGACGCGGGCGCTTCTACAACTTGCCCCTACAGCCGCACTGCCCGTAGCCGCAGCGCGTTGGCGATGACGCTGACCGAGGAGAGCGACATGGCGAGCGCCGCCACCATGGGCGAGAGCAGCAGGCCGAAGATCGGGTACAGCACGCCCGCCGCGATCGGCACGCCCGCCGCGTTGTAAGCGAAGGCGAAGAACAGGTTTTGCCTTATGTTGCGCATCGTCGCCTGCGACAGCCGGCGCGCGCGGACGATGGCGCCGAGGTCGCCACGCAGCAGCGTGACGCCCGCGCTTTCAATCGCGACATCCGTGCCCGAGCCCATGGCGATGCCAACATCGGCCCCGGCGAGCGCGGGCGCGTCATTCACCCCGTCGCCGGCCATGGCGACGACACGTCCCTCGGCCTTGAGCCGCGCCACCACCGCCGCCTTCTGGTCGGGCGCCACCTCGGCCTCGATCTCGGTGATGCCGAGCCGGCGCGCGACCGCTTCCGCCGTCGTGCGGTTGTCGCCGGTGAGCATGACCACGCGGATGCCTTCCGCCGCGAGGTCGCTCAAGGCCTGCGGGGTCGTCGCCTTGATCGGGTCGGCGATGGCGAGGGCCGCCGCCAGCTTGCCGTTGATCGCCATGAGAATGGCGCTCGCCCCCTCGCGGCGCAGTTCGTCGGCTTGGACGGTGAGCGGGACCGGGTCGATGCCCAGTTCGTTGAGAAACTCCGCGCTGCCGAGCACGACGCGCTTGCCCGCCACCAGCCCATAGGCGCCCTTGCCGATGGGGCTGTCAAAGCCGCGTACCTTGGCGATCTCCAGCCCGCGCGCCTCGGCCGCCGCCACCACGGCGCGGGCTAGCGGGTGCTCGGAGGGGCGCTCCACGGCGGCAGCGAGGGCGAGCACCTCGTCCTCCGCGTAACCTTCAGCGGTAATGATCTGCGTCAGCGAGGGCGCGCCCTCGGTCAGCGTGCCGGTTTTGTCGACCACCAACGTATCCACCCGCTCCAGCCGCTCCAGCGCCTCGGCATTCTTGATGAGCACGCCCATCTGCGCGCCGCGCCCCATGCCGACCATGATCGACATCGGCGTGGCGAGGCCCAGTGCGCAGGGACAGGCGATGATCAGCACCGCCACCGCCGCCAGCAACGCATGGGAGAATCGCGGCTCCGGCCCAAAGGTGGCCCAGGCGGCGAAGGCAAGCAGCGCGCAGGCGACCACCAGCGGCACGAACCAGCCGGCGACGCGATCAGCAAGGCGCTGGATCGGTGCGCGCGAGCGCTGCGCTTCCGCCACCATCTGCACGATGCGCGCGAGCATGGTGTCGCGCCCCACCTTCTCCGCGACGATGACGAGCCCACCCGAGCGGTTGAGCGTGCCGCCGATCACGGCGTCGCCTTCCGCCTTGGTGACCGGCATGGATTCGCCGGTGACCAGCGCCTCCTCCACCGCCGAGCGGCCCTCAATCACCCGCCCGTCCACCGGCACCTTCTCGCCCGGCCGCACGCGCAGATGGTCGCCCACCAGAATGTCCGCGAGCGGCACTTCCGCCTCGCTGCCATCAGCATTGAGGCGGCGGGCGGTCTTCGGCGCGAGGTCGAGCAGGGCCTTCAGCGCCCCCGAGGTCTGTTCGCGCGCCTGCAGCTCCAGCACCTGGCCGAGCAGCACCAGCACGGTAATGACCGCCGCCGCCTCGAAATAGACCGCGACCGTCCCGTCCGGCCCACGGAAGGTCGCCGGGAACAGGCCGGGCGCGAACACGGCCATGAGGCTGTAGCCATAGGCAACGCCGGTGCCGATGGCGATCAGCGTGAACATGTTGAGATGGCGCGTCACCACCGACTGCCAGCCGCGCACGAAGAACGGCGCCCCGGCCCACAGCACAACGGGCGTCGCCAGCGCGAGCTGGACCCAGGCGGAGATGGCCGGCGGCACGAGGTGATGCAGCGCGGGTACGAGATGCGCGCCCATTTCCAGCGCGAACACCGGCAGGGTCAGCGCGAGGCCGATCCAGAACCGCCGGGTCATGTCGATCAGTTCATGGTTCGGCCCGTCATCGAGGCTGACCAGCATCGGCTCCAGCGCCATGCCGCAGATCGGGCAGGTGCCCGGCCCGACCTGCACGATCTCCGGGTGCATCGGGCAGGTGAATTCCGTGCCCTCCGGCACCGGCTCCGCATCCGCGCGTCCTTCCAGATATTTGCCGGGGTCGGCGACGAATTTGGTGCGGCAGCCATTGCAGCAGAAATAATAGGTGCGCCCGCCATGCTCGGCCCGGTGCTGCGCCGTGTGCGGGTCGACATCCATGCCGCAGACCGGGTCCTTCGCCATATGGGCGTGGCCACAGGCGGCGTGGTCATGAGAGGCGTGATCGTGGGAAGCGTGATCGTGGGAAGCGTGCGCGCCGGAATCATGCCCCTTCCCGCCGCAGCATGCGGAATGCTGCGAATGGTCGTCGCCCGCGCCGGGATGATCATGGGCGGCGTGCGGCGGGTTCGCGGAATCGTGCGGCTCCTTGCCACCGCAGCACCCGCCGGCCTCGCCGCGCGACGAGCCGTCCGCATGGTGGGCGTGATCCTTCTGGGTGTGGCTCATCGCATCCTCCGTCGGGCGGGCGCGCCCGAACGCGCCACATATACCCCATATGGGTATCTATGGCTTGCGATATATACCCCGCATGGGTATATGACAAGCATGCAGAACGACACACGCACCGCCTGCCTGAAACGGCTGAACCGCATCGAGGGACAGGTACGGGGCCTCTCCCGCATGGTCGAGGACAACCGCTACTGCATCGACATCGTCACCCAGGTGGCGGCGGTGCGGGCGGCGTTGAAGAAGGTGGAAGAAGAGGTGCTGCGCGATCACGTCGCGCACTGCGTCGAGCACGCCATCACCTCCGGCGACGCCGACCAGCAGCGCGCCAAGGTGTCCGAGCTGATCGAGGTTCTCGGCAAGCTGAAGGGCTGAGCGCGCGCGCCGCACCCACACCGTCATCCCCGGGCTTGACCCGGGGATCCACGACTTTGGCCAGGGGTGAGGGTCGGGAAGGCGTGGATGGCCGGGTCAAGCCCGGCCATGACGGCCAGTAGATGGCACGGGCGAGCAGCAGGCTCACCGCGACGCGGTTGGTCCGCGCGCGGGAGTGGCCGCCGGCCCCCTACCCGCCATACAACCCCTTATACTGCTCGCGCAGCACGTTCTTCTGCACCTTGCCCATGGTGTTGCGCGGCAGGTCGTCGGCAAAGAACACCCGCTTGGGCAGCTTGTAGCGGGCAAGGCGCGCTTCCAGCGCGGCGAGCACGGCGGCCTCGCTGAGGCCGGCATCGGAGCGGGCGACCACCACCGCCGTCACCCCCTCGCCAAAATCGGGATGGGCGACGCCGATCACCGCGCTCTCGATCACGCCGTCCAGCGCGTCGATCTCGCTCTCCACTTCCTTCGGGTAGACATTGTAGCCGCCGGTGATGACAAGGTCCTTGCCGCGCCCGACGATGTGGACATAGCCGCGTTCGTCGATCAGGCCGAGATCGCCGGTGACGAACCAGCCATCATGGAACTCCGCCGCCGTCTTCTCGGGCATCCGCCAATAGCCCTTGAAGACGTTCGGCCCCTTTACCTCGATCATGCCGATGGCGCCATGGATCAGCTCGCGCCCGTTCTGCGCGTCGACCACCCGCACGCTCACCCCCGGCAAGGGAAAGCCCACCGTGCCGGCGCGCCGCTCGCCCTCATAGGGGTTGGAGGTGTTCATGTTGGTTTCGGTCATGCCGTAGCGTTCGAGAATGGCGTGGCCGGTGCGGGCATGCCAGTCGCGATGCGTCTCGGCCAGCAGCGGCGCCGAGCCGGAGATGAACAGCCGCATCCCCGCCGCCGCCTCGCGCGTCAGCTTCGGCGACTTCAGCAGCCGCGTGTAGAAGGTCGGCACCCCCATCAGCACGCTTGCCCGGTCCATCAGGCGGATGATGAGCTCGGGGTCGAGCTTCGGCAGGAAGATCATCGAGGCGCCCGCCGCCAGCGTCACATTGGTGGCGACGAACAGGCCGTGGGTGTGGAAGATCGGCAGCGCGTGGATCAGCACGTCATCGGCCGTGTAGCGCCACGCCTCCACCAGGGCGCGCGCATTGGAGATGAGATTGCCCTGGGTGAGCATCGCCCCCTTGGAGCGGCCGGTGGTGCCGGAGGTGTAGAGCAGCGCGGCGAGGTCATCCGCCCCGCGCGCGACATCCGCGAAGCTCTCGCTCGCCGCATCGGCGGCATCCGCCAGCGTGCCCCGTCCATCCGCGCCGAGCGTGAGCAGCCGCGCGACGCCCTGCGCCTGCGCGACCGGGACGAGCGCCGCCTCCTGCGCGGGATCGCAGACGAACAGGGCCGGCTGCGCATCGCCGAGGAAATAGGCGATCTCCGGCCCGGTATAGGCGGTGTTGAGCGGCAGGAACACGCCGCCCGCCCGCACCGTGCCGAGATAGGCGAAGATCGCCTCGGCGCTCTTTTCCACCTGCAGCGCCACCCGGTCGCCGGGCTGGAGCCCCAGCGTGACCAGTGCATTGGCGTATTGCGCCGAGCGCCGGTCGAGATCGCCATAGGTGAAGACGCGGCCTTCCGCCGTCTCCAGGAAGGGGCGGGTGAGGTCGGGCTGGCCGGCGCGGATCAGGTCAAAAAGCGGGTTGGTCACGGAAGGGCGTTCCTCTTTCAGCCCCTCACGGCGCGGTCAGGCCGAGCGAGGCGACATAGCCGCGGTTGACGGTGGCGTTGGCGAATTTGGCGTTCTCGATATAGGCGTCGAGCGTCGCCTTCACCTGATCGCGCGAGGGCTTCGGCATCGCGTCCCACTCATCGCGCGGCGCCGAGCCGAAGGCGGCGATGGCGTCCCAGCCCTCCGGCTTGGTGATGGAGACGACGGTGGAGCGGGAATCGAGATTCTTGAAGGTCCAGAAGCTCCAGCCGATGCCGAAGCGCTCATTCATCGCCCGGTACTTGGCGTTCCACTCGTCGGTGAGCTCGCCGGTCTCGCCGAGGAAGATCGGCACGCCCCAGCGATTGGCGAAGTTCACATAATCCTGCACCTCGCGCCGCTCCGGGCTCGCCCAAAACTTGTGGTAAGTGTAGGCGAGGTTGTCGTCGAAGGGCGGGCCGAACACGCCGAAATTGGTGCTCCACTGCGCCGCCGCCAGAATGATCGGGTGGTTCGGGTCCACTTCGCGAATGGCCGCCGCGATCTTCTGGTACAGCGGCTCGAGGCGCGGGTTCAGAAAGTCCGTGTCGTGATAGGGCGAGATCGGCTCGTTGAGCAGGTCATAGGCCAGCACCGTCGTGTTGTCGCGGTAGCGCTCGGCGATGGCGCGCCACAGCGTGATGGTGCGGCGCTGGAATTCCGGCACGTAGAAGGTCAGCGGATAGCCGACGCCGTCATCATGGTTCACCCCGGTCTGCCCGCCCGGCGCGGCGTGGATGTCGAGAATGACCTTGATGTCATGCGCCTTCGCCCAGCCGAGCACACGGTCGATCAGCGCCCAGCCCTCGCCGGTCGGGTCGATCTTGGAGGGGTCGGCGGGGTCGAGGAAGAACTTCCAGTGCAGGGGAATGCGCACGGTGGTGAAGCCCGCCGCCTGCATGAAGGCGAGGTCCGGCTCCTGGATATAGACCTCGCGGAACGCCTTCCAGAAGCGCGCGGCCTCCTCCGGGCCGGCGAGACAGGAAATCACGTCCTCGATCTCGCGCGGCGAGCGGTGGACCTTGAACTTGAACATGTAGCCTTCGGGCAGCAGCCAGTTGCCGAAGCTCATGCCGCGCACCGGGAAGGTGGAGCCGTCCGGCCGCACGAAGCGCGTGCCCTCCGTGCGGATGAAGCCGGCGGCGGGGGAGGCTATGGGCGCGGCGGCCTGCGTGCTCGCTCCAGCGGGCGCCGGGGATGTGCCAACACCCGCGCCGTCCTGCGCCCGCACGGGTGCCCCCGCCAGCATCAGCGCGGCGAGGCCCGCGAGCAGAGCGCCCGAACGGGAACGGGTTTTGAGACGGGAAAGCGTCGTCGAGACCATGCGCGCGGAAACCGATGCCTGCTGCCGAGGCCGGCAACCTAGTCAAGCCGCCGCGCGCGGGCAATGGCGCGGTGAGCGGAGTGCCGGCCGCCCACCCCCAACAACGTCATGGCCAACGTCATGGCCGGGCTTGGCCCGGCCATCCACGACTTGCCCCGCAGCGCCCAGGCCGAAGTCGTGGATCCCCGGACCAAGTCCGGGGATGACGGCGTGCCGGTTGTTGTCGCATAGCCATGTCCGACCGGAATCACCATGACCAACGTCATGGCCGGGCTTGGCCCGGCCATCCACGACTTGCCCCGCAGCGCCCAGCCCGAAGTCGTGGATCCCCGGACCAAGTCCGGGGATGACGGCGTGCCGGTGGCTACCCCGCCCCCACCCAAGGGCACATGGACACCCGGCGCGGGGCGGGCTAAGCGAGGGGGAGTGTCCCGCCCGGCTTTTCCCGCACATGTCGCTTCAGCAGGCCGCCTTCTTCGCCCTCGCCGTCCTCGCGCTGTTGCTGCTCGCCCAGCGCGGACGGGTCCAGCCCTTTCTCGCATTGACGCTGTCCGCCATCGGCTTCGGCTATGCGGCGGGCATGTCGACCAGCCATGTTGCGAAGGCGTTCAGCCTCGGCTTCGGCCAGAGCCTCAACGCGCTCGGCCTCATCGTCGTCGGCGCCGCCTTCATGGCCGAGATCGCCGACGCGACGGGCGCCACCGCGCGGTTGCAGGCCCGCGCCGCCGGGCGCACCCGCCGCTCTTTGCCGCTCGCGGTGCTCGGCCTCATCGCCAGCGTCGCCTCCGCGCCGGCAGCCGCCTTCGCCCTACTCAACCCGCTGCGGCGCGGCCTTGGCGGGGATAGTTCGCGCTCGGCGCTGGTGCTCGGCCTGTCGCTCTCCGCCGGCCATGGCCTCCTGGTCCCCGCCCCGGTCATGCTGGCGAGCTTCACCATTCTCGGCGCCGACTGGCGGCTGACGCTGGCCATCGGCCTGCCGCTCGCCATCCTGCTGACGCTGCTCGGCGTGTTTATCGCCCGCGCGACCACGAGCGACGCGCCGGTGCCGGTCGATACCGCCCCGCTGATCGACGGCGAGACCATGCACGCCCCCCGGCGCGGCGCGCTGGCGCTGTGGGCCGTCAGCCTCGGGCTCGTCGCGCTGCTCGTCACCCAGTCGCTCGGCGACATCGCCTCGGAGCCCTTGGGCGGCGGGTCAAACCGCGAATTCCTCATCGCCCTCGGACGCCCCGTCGTGCTGCTGCTCGCCGGCACCGGCCTTCTCCTGCTGCTGAGCTGGCACTGGGAGCGCGGCGGGCTCACCGAGAGCGGCTGGGCCGGCCGGGCGATCACCCGCGTCGCCGGCCTTGTCCTGCTCATCGGCGCCGCCGGCGGCCTTGCCAAGATCGCGCAGGAGACCGGCATGGCGGAGATGAACGCCGAGCGCCTCATCCCCTACGCCCCCGCCGGCGCGCTGGCGCTGCTGCTGCCCTTCGCCCTCGCCGCCGTTGTGAAGACCCTGCAGGGCTCCTCGCTCGTCGCCGCCATCACCGCCGCCGGCATGATGATGGAGCTGCTTGCCCCCCTCGGCCTCGGCGATCCGATGGGCCGCGCGCTCGCCGCGCTGGCCATCGGCGCGGGGGCGATGGGCGCCTCGCACATTAATGACGGATTCTTCTGGCTGGTTGGGCAGGCGGCGCGGCTTCCCGCCGGCAGCGTGATCGCGCGCTTCTCGCTGGTCACGCTGGCGCAGGGGCTGGTTGCCGCGATCCTGCTGGTGGCGCTGCGCGCCATCACCGCCTGATCCCTTTCGAGGCCCCGAAGGAGCACCGATGCTTCGACGCCGTGACTTCCTCGCCTCCGCCGCCGCGACCGCCGCTCTGCCTGCGCTGGCGGGCGCGGGTCTCGCCCAGACCACCACCCTGCCCGCTGCCCCGCCGGCCGGCGCCGCCCGCATCCCGCCCGGCTTCGTCTGGGGCGCCTCCACCTCGGCCTACCAGATCGAGGGCGCGGTGACGGCGGATGGCCGCAAGCCCTCCATCTGGGACACCTTCTCGCACACGCCGGGCCGCATCGCGGACGGCACCAATGGCGACGTCGCCTGCAACCACTACAACCTCTATGCCGAGGATGTGGGGCTGATGGCGAAGATGGGTTTTCAAGCCTACCGCTTCTCCATCGCCTGGCCGCGCGTCATGCCGGACGGCACCGGCGCGGTGAACGACAAGGGGCTGGATTTCTACGACCGTCTGGTCGACCGGCTGCTGGCCAACAACATCCTGCCCATGGCCTGCCTCTACCATTGGGACCTGCCGCAGGCGCTGCAGGACCGGGGCGGCTGGCACAATCGCGACATCGCCAACTGGTTCGCCGATTATGCGCGCGCCTGCGTCGAACGGCTCGGCGACCGGGTGAAGCCCTGGGCGATGCTGAACGAGCCCTCGGTCCACGCCATTTTCGGCCATGGCTTCGGCAATCACGCGCCGGGCCTCACCGGCTGGGACAGCTATGTGCGCGCCCAGCACCACCAGAATCTCGCGCAGGGCGTCGGCATCACGGCGCTTCGCGCCCAGCGCTCGGATCTCAAGCTCGGCACCGTGTTCTCGCTGCAGCCGATCTTCCCCTCCTCGCAGCAGCCGCAGGACATCGCCGCCGCGCAGCGTTTCGACGCGTGCTGGAACACGATCAATCTCGACCCGCTGTTCCTCGGCCGCTACCCCGCCGCCTTCGAGCAAACCTTCGCCCCGCTGGTGCAGGCCGGCGACCTGCAGGCGATCCGCGTGCCCGTGGATTTCCTCGGCGTGAACTATTACGGCCCGTCCTGGATCAAGCACGACCCCGCCGCCTTCCTGGCGCAGGCCGGCTATGGCGCGGTGCCCGAGGGCACGCCGCGCACCTTGCTCGGCTGGCCGATCAGCGCCGACGGGCTGGTCGCCGTGCTCGCCCGGCTGCGCGACCAGTATGGCAACCCGCCGGTTTTCATCACCGAGAACGGCGCCTGCTACGAGGATCCCGCCCCCGCCAATGGCGTGGTGGCCGACCCCGAGCGCACCGCCTACATCAAGGCGCATCTCGACGCCTGCGCCCGCGCCATCGGCCAGGGCTGCGCGCTGAACGGCTATTTCGTCTGGTCGCTCTTGGACAATTTCGAATGGGCGGAAGGCAAGAGGCGGCGCTTCGGCGTCACCCATGTGGATTTCGACACGCAGGTCCGCACGCCGAAATCCTCGCTGCTCTATCTCTCCCAGCTCATGCGCGCCCATGCCACCGGGGCGAGCACGGGCGCGGTGCCGTGAGGGTAAGGGCACGCCGTCCGCTGTCGCGCAACGGACATGAGGCTCGCCTATGCCCGTGCGTTCCCGTGGGTTCTTGCACCCGCCCTGTTTGTGCTACCACACCTCATGGGAAGGCCGTCCGGGGCGGACGGCGCTCCGCAACGTTTGAACCCAGGCAGACCGATGCAGACTGACGACCCCGCCATTGCCGAAATCGTCGCGTACCTTGCCGGCGAAGTGGGCGTCGACCCGAGCCTGTTGACGGCGGACACGCCGATCGCCGAGCTCGGCATTTCCTCGCTCGACCTGATCGAGACCATCTTCAAGCTGGAAACCCATTTCGGCATCGAAGTGCCGAATGACGGCCCGCTGAACGGCACCGAGGTGACCGTCGGCACGCTGGTCGAGCATGTCGCCGCCCTGCTGGCCGCGAAGAAGGCGCGCAGCGCCGTCTCGGCCGGATGAGCGCCCGCGTCGCCGTCACCGGGCTGGGCTCGCTCTCGGCCCTCGGTCTCGATGTCGCCGCGCACCTCGCGGGGCTGCGTGCCGGCACGGTCGGTATCGGCCCGACGCAGGGTGTCGACGTCTCCGCCATGAAGACGAAGATCTCGGCCGAGGTGCGGGGTTTCGTGGCGGAAGACCATTTCGACCCGCGCCAGCTCGGCCTGCTCGACCGCACCTCGCAATTCGCCGTCGTCGCCGCGCGCCAGGCGCTGGCCGATGCCGGCCCGGCGCTGGAAGGTGTCGCCCGCCACCGGGTCGGGGCGATCTACGCCGCCTCGGTCGGCTTCCACGCGGTCGATGACAGCTACCGCAAGCTCTATCTGGAGCAGGCCCCGCGCCCGCATCCCTTCACCGTGCCGCGCGCCATGCCGAGCGGGCAGGTGAGCCATGTGACGATGGATCTCGGCATTCACGGCCCCGCCTTCGCCATCGCCTCCGCCTGTTCGTCGGCCGCCCACGCCATCGGCACCGCCTTCCAGATGATCCGTGGCGGGATGCTCGATGTCGCCATCGCCGGCGGGGGCGAATCGCAGCTCACCTACGGCATGCTGAAGAGCTGGGAGGCGCTGCGCGTGCTGGCGCCGGAAGCCTGCCGGCCGTTCTCCAAGGACCGCGCCGGCCTCGTCATCGGCGAGGGCGCCGGCGCCGTGGTGCTGGAGAATATGGACCGGGCGCTGGCGCGCGGCGCCACCATCCATGCCGAGCTGATCGGCTTCGGCATGAGTGCCGACGGCAAGGACATCACCGCTCCCGACCGCGACAGCGCCGCCGCCGCCATGCGCTTCGCGCTGGAAGATGCCGGCCTCGCCCCGGAACAGGTCGATTATGTCAGCGCCCACGGCACCGCCACGGCGCTGAACGACAAGACCGAGACCGCCGCGCTGCGCCAGGTGTTCGGCGCGCATCTCGACAAGCTGCCGGTCTCCTCGTCGAAATCGCAGTACGGCCACACGATGAACGCCTCGGGCGCGCTGGATTTCGTCACCAGCGTGCTGGCGCTGCGCGAGGGCTTCCTGCCGCCCACCATGGGCTTCACCGAGCCCGACCCGGAATGCGACCTCGACTGCGTGCCCAACGCCGCGCGCCCGGCGGCCATCGAGACCGCGATCTCCTCCAGCTTCGCCTTTGGCGGCCTCAACGCCGTTCTGGCGCTGAAGCGGTATGCGGGGTGAACCACGTGTCCCGGACAAGCCACGCAGAGCGTGGCGCTGATCCGGGACCCAGGAGAGACGTCGCGCAGCGGCCAAACCCTTGTTGAAGCGCCTCCGGCGGCGTTTTGCGCTGGATCCCGGCTCGGCGCTCCGGCTTCGCCTCCGCTGGGCCGGGAAACGGGGCTCACCCCTCCACCCGGAACTCCCGCGCCAGCGCGTCGCCCGCCAGCGCGATAACCGCCGGGCGCAGCGCCTCCAGCTTGTCGCGGCAGACGCCGGCGATCTCGCGCGGCAGGCGCCCCAATTCCTGACGGCGGGCGATCAGCGTGAGATGGCGCGTCAGGCCCGGCCCCGGCAGCGGCCGGCAGGCGAAGCCGTCCAGCGCCAGCCCCGCTTCCACCAGGCAGAGCGGCGTGGTGATGGCGAAGCCCGCCCCATCCGCCACCGCCGCCGTCACCCCATAGGGCGTGTCGAACTCCAGCGGGCGCGGCAGATCGAGCCGCAGGCGGCGCAGATGGCGCTCGATCTCCATGCCGGTCTTGGAGCGGGCGGAGTAGCGCACCAGCGGCAGCGCCCGCGCCAGCTCCTCCAGATCGCCGGCCCGTGCCGGGACCGGGCGGTCCGCCGGCATCAGCAGCAGATAGGGCTCGGAGAGCAGCGGCCAGCGCTCCAGCCCCTCGATCTCGTCGAGCTCGTCCGCCCCCACCAGAAGGTCGAGCTGGCGGGTCAGCAGCGCCCCGGCATGGGAGGCGGTCAGGCCCGAGAGCAGCGAGACCTGCTCGGCCCGTTCGCCCAGCGCCCGCGCCAGCGGCCCCATCAGCGCGCGCGAGAGCGAATCGACCAGCCCGGCGCGCAACAGCGGCAGGCGGGCATGCTCGGCCTCGCGCAGCAGCGGGGCGATCTGCCGGGCTTCCGAGAGCAGCGCGCTCGCCCGCTGGCGCAGCGCCCCGCCCGCGCCGGTGAGCGCCAGGGGCCGGGCCGAGCGGTCGAAAAGCTGCACGCCGATGCGCTTTTCCATCTCCGCCACCGCCTGCGAGATCGCCGGCTGGGTGAGCGTAAGCCGCCGCGCCGCCTCCGCCATGGAGCCGGCGTCGCAGACGGCGAGGAAGATCTCCAGCGCCCGCAGGTCGAAGGGAAGCGTGTCGGCCATGATAGTCCCGTTCTTTCGTCATGCCCGGGCTTGGCCCGGGCATCCACGCCTGTTCTCACCCCCGCGCAGCCAAAGTCATGGATGGCCGGGCCAAGCCCGGCCATGACGGCACTAGGCTCGACGCATCAGCACTATAACTCAAACTTATATTACCAGCGCAATCGGCCCGTACTATAGCTTGAGCAACCCTTCAGCGAGCCGTCCATGCGCTATTCCTTCCTGAGCCTCCTCACCAATGGCCTCACCGGGCAGAAGGGCTGGAAACCAGCCTGGCGGGATGCCGCGCCGAAGCCCGCCTATGACGTCATCATCGTCGGTGGTGGCGGGCATGGGCTGGCGACCGCCTATTACCTCGCCCGCGTCCACGGCATCCGCAACGTGGCGGTGATCGAGAAGGGCTATATCGGCTCCGGCAATGCCGGGCGGAACACCACCATCATCCGCTCCAACTATCTCCTTCCGGGCAACGAGCCGTTCTACGAATGGTCGATGAAGCTCTGGGAGGGGCTGGAGCAGGAGCTGAACTACAACGCGATGGTCAGCCAGCGCGGCATCCTCAACCTCTACCATTCCGACGCCCAGCGCGACGCCTATGCGCGACGCGGCAACGCCATGCGGCTCAACGGTGCCGATTCCGAGCTGCTCGACCGCGACGGCGTGCGCGCCATGTACCCCTTCCTCGATTTCGACAATGCGCGCTTCCCCATCCAGGGCGGGCTGATGCAGCGCCGCGCCGGCACAGCGCGCCACGACGCGGTGGTCTGGGGCTATGCCCGCGGTGCGGACAGCCTCGGCGTCGACATCATCCAGAACTGCGAAGTCACCGGCTTCTTGCGTGAGGGCGACGCCATCACCGGGGTCGAGACCACGCGCGGCGCGATCCGGGCGAAAAAGGTCGGCCTCGCGGTCGCCGGCTCCACCTCGCGCGTCGCGGCGCAGGCCGGGCTCACCCGCCTGCCGATCGAAAGCCATGTGCTGCAGGCCTTCGTCTCGGAAGGGCTGAAGCCGATGGTGGACGGCGTCATCACCTTCGGCGCCGGGCATTTCTATATCAGCCAGTCCGACAAGGGCGGCCTCGTCTTCGGCGGCGACATTGACGGCTACAACTCCTACGCCCAGCGCGGCAATCTGCCGGTGGTGGAGGATGTGGCGGAAGGCGGCATGGCCTTGATGCCGCGCATCGGCCGGCTGCGCCTCCTGCGCATGTGGGGCGGCATCATGGACATGTCGATGGACGGCTCGCCCATCATCGACCACACGCCCATTCCCGGCCTCTATCTCAATGCCGGCTGGTGCTATGGCGGCTTCAAGGCGACCCCGGCCTCGGGCTGGTGCTTCGCCCATCTGCTGGCGAAGGACGAGCCGCACAAGGTCGGCGCCGCCTTCCGCCTCGACCGCTTCCGCACCGGCCACCTCATCGACGAAAAGGGAGTCGGCGCCCAGCCGAACCTGCACTGATGATGGTGATGACGCCTGCGCTCCCGCATGAGCCGCCGTCATGCCCGGCCTTGGGCCGGGCATCCACGCCTTTGGCTGGACGGGCATCGCCCACCTTGGCCGGGTCGTCCAAGTCGTGGATGGCCGGGCCAAGCCCGGCCATGACGACCCATCATCCATTTACCGGCCCGCTGGCGCGGGGAGAGATGTACTGATGCGCATTCCCTGCCCCTATTGCGGCGCGCGCGACGCCCATGAATTCGCCTATCTCGGCGACGCCACGCTGACGCGGCCCGACCCGGCCGCGCCGGACGCGGAAGGCCGCTTCTTCGACTATGTCTATCAGCGCACCAACCCGGTCGGGGCGCATGAGGAGTGGTGGTATCACGCGCAAGGCTGCCGCCAGTGGGTGAAGGTCGCCCGCGACACCCGCACCCACGCGATCGGCGGCGCCACGCTGGCGCGCGATGTGGCGACCTCGGGAGAGCCCGTATGAGCCGCCTTCCCGTCGGCGGTCTGATCGACCGCGCCCGTCCCCTCGCCTTCACCTTCGACGGCAAGCTCTATCGCGGCCATGAGGGCGACACGCTCGCCTCGGCGCTGCTGGCGAACGATGTGCGCCTCGTCGGCCGCTCCTTCAAATATCACCGCCCGCGCGGCATCTTCTCCGCCGGCGTCGAGGAGCCGAACGCGCTGGTCGAGTTGCGCTCCGGCGCGCGGCGCGAGCCCAACACCCGCGCCACCGTCGCCGAGCTCTATGACGGGCTGGAAGCGGCCAGCCAGAACCGCTGGCCCTCGCTCGATCACGACCTGCTCAGCATTAATGGGCTGCTCTCGCCCTTCCTCGGCGCCGGCTTCTACTACAAGACCTTCATGTGGCCGGCCGCGCTGTGGGAAAAGCTCTACGAGCCGGTGATCCGCCGCGCCGCCGGGCTCGGGCGCGCCGCCGACGAGGCGGACCCCGACCATTACGAGAAGCTCACCACCTTCTGCGACGTGCTCATCATCGGCGCCGGCCCGGCCGGGCTGATGGCGGCGCTGGCCGCCGGCCGTGCCGGGGCGCGCGTCATCCTCGCCGATGAGGATTTCCTGCCCGGCGGCCGGCTCAATGCCGAGGCGCTGGAAGTGGACGGCATGGCGGGCGCGGTCTTTGCCGCCCGTAGTCGCGCCGAGTTGGAGAGCCTGCCCAATGTGCGGGTGATGACCCGCACCACGGTGTTCGGCGTCTATGACGCCGGCACCTATGGCGCGCTGGAGCGCGTCGCCGATCATCTGCCTACCCCCGGCCCGTTCCAGCCGCGCCAGCGGCTCTGGCGCATCGTCGCCACCCGCGCCGTGCTGGCAGCGGGCGCGACCGAGCGGCCCATCGTGTTCGGCGGCAATGACCGGCCGGGCGTGATGCTGGCCGGCGCCGTGCGCGCCTATGCCAACCGCTTCGGCGTGGCGACCGGCACGAACACCGTCGTCTTCGCCAATAATGACGACGCCTGGCGCGGCGCCTTCGAGGCGCAGCGGGCCGGCGCGCGCGTCACGGCCATCGTCGATGTGCGCCGCGAGGTCGCCCCGGCGCTGACCCGCGAGGCCGGCACGCTCGGCATCCGCACGCTGCTTGATGGCCGCATCGTCGGCACCAAGGGTAAGCTCCTCACCCATGTCGACGTGATCGCCAATGGGCGCCGCGAGCGCTTCGCCACGGAGACGCTCGCCGTCTCCGGCGGCTGGTCGCCCTCGGTGCATCTGACCTGCCACCATGGCGGCAAGCCGGTGTGGAACGAGGCGCTTGCCGCCTTCGTGCCCGGCACCTGCCCGCCCGGCCTTGAGGTCGCGGGCGCGGCGGCCGGCACGTTCAGCCTTGGCGGCGCGCTGCGCGAGGGCCTCGCCCTCGGCGCCAAGGCCGCCGCCGATGTCGGCAGCACGGCGCCAGAGATCGCGACGCCCAAGGCACAGGACACGCCCGGCGCGGCAGCCGCCTTCTGGCATGTGGCGGAGTCGGTCGGCCCGGCCTTTGTCGACCTGCAGAACGACGTGACGGCGAAGGACGTGTCCATCGCCCACACGGAGGGCTTCCGCTCGGTCGAGCATCTCAAGCGCTACACCACGCTGGGCATGGCGACCGATCAGGGCCGCACGTCGAACGTCACCGGCCTTGCCATCATGGCGAGCCTCACCGGGCAGGGGATCGCCGAGACCGGCACCACCATCTTCCGCCCGCCCTACACGCCGGTCTCGCTCGGCGCGCTGGCGGGCCACCATCGGGGCAAGGATTTCCGCCCCGTCCGCCTCACCCCGACGCATGAATGGGCGCGGGCGCAGGGCGCCGTCTTCATCGAGACCGGTGCCTGGCTGCGCGCGCAGTATTTCCCGCGTCCCGGCGAGAAGGACTGGCTGGAGGCCGTCTCGCGCGAGGTGACGGCGGTGCGGGCGTCCGTGGGTCTCATCGACGTCTCGACCTTCGGCAAGATCGACCTGCAGGGCCCCGATGTCGGCGCCTTCCTCGACCGGGTCTATATCAACGGCTTCGCCCAGCTCGGTGTCGGCAAGGCGCGCTACGGCGTGATGCTGCGCGAGGACGGCATGGTGATGGATGACGGCACCACCGCCCGCCTCGCGCCCGAGCATTATGTGATGACCACCACCACGGTGAACGCGGCCAAGGTCTATCAGCACCTCGAATTCTGCCTGCAGGTGCTGTGGCCGGAACTCGATGTCGCCATTGCCTCGGTCTCCGACCAGTGGGCGCAGATTGCGCTCGCCGGCCCCCGCGCGAGGGACGTGCTCGCCCGCATCGTCGATGCCGGGGTCGATGTCTCGAATGAGGGCCTGCCCTTCATGGGCGCCATCGAGGGCGCGGTGATGGGCGGCGTGCCGGCCCGGCTGTTCCGCCTCTCCTTCTCCGGCGAGCTGGGCTATGAGATCGCCGTCCCCGCCCGCCACGGCGCGGCGCTGGCCGACGCCTTGATGAAAGCGGGCGAGGCGTTCGGCATCACCCCCTATGGCATTGAGGCGCTGGGCGTGCTGCGCATCGAAAAGGGCCATGTGTCCGGCAATGAGCTGACCGGCCAGACCACCGCTGGCGATCTCGGCATGGGACGGATGGCCTCGACCAAGAAGGACTATATCGGCCGCACCATGGCGGCGCGTCCCGGCCTCACCGATCCCGACCGGCCCAGCTTTGTCGGCTTCAAGCCGGTGAACCGCGCCGACCGCCTGCGCGCCGGGGCGCATTTCCTGTCGCCCGGCGCTGTCACGCGGGTGGAGAATGACGAAGGCTATATGAGCTCCGTCGCCTATTCGCCGCATCTCGGCCACTGGATCGGGCTCGGCTTCCTGAAGAACGGCCCGGCGCGTATCGGTGAGCGGGTGCGGGCCTTCGATCCGGTGCGCGGCAATGATTTCGAGGTCGAGGTCTGCGCGCCCGGCTTCATCGATCCGGCAGGGGAGCGTCTACGTGGCTGAACTTTCGACCCATGACCCGCTCGCCGGCATCCCGATCGACCGGGTGCCGCCCTCCGGCCATTACGGCCGCGCCGGGACGCCGGGCGCGACGGCCCGCCTCGTCGAGGGCCTCGCCCTCGCCACCCTCGTCGCCCGCAAGGGGCAGGCGCCCGCGCTCGGCCGCCGGCTCGCGGAAACGTTCGGCGCCCCGGTGGCGGACGCCCCGCGCCTCAGCGGCACGGCGCCGAGCTTCATCGGCATGGGCCCCGGCCGCTGGATCGCGCTGGCGGAGGATGCGGGCCTCGCCACGCACCTGCGCGAGGCGGCCGGTCCGCTCGCCGCCGTCACCGAGCAGTCGGACGGCTATATCGTGCTCGACCTCGCCGGCCCGAAGATGGAATGGCTGCTCGCCAAGGGCGCGCTGATCGACCTCGACCCGGCCGTGTTCCGCGCGGGCGATGTGGCGACCACCGTGCTCGCTCATATCGGCGTCACGCTCTGGCGCACCGGGCCGGAGAGCTTCCGCCTCCTCGTGCTGCGCTCCTATCTCGCGGCATTCTGCCGCTTTCTCGTCGCCTCCGGCGCGGAATTCGGCCTCCGGCTCGATGTCCGAGGTTGATGGCGGCGCGCCGCGCGCTTCCCTGAGCCCCGCATCTCCCTTAAAAGCCCGCCGAGCGCGCCGCCGTGCCGCGGGCCCTGCGACGAGAGTACCGATGACCGACGCAAAAGAGACCTACGTCCTCACCCTCTCCTGCCCCGACCGGCCGGGCATCGTGGCGGCCGTCGCCACCTTCCTGTTCGAGCGTGGCGGCAACATCCTGGAAGCGCAGCAGTTCGACGACACCGAGAGCGGCCGCTTCTTCATGCGCGTCATGTTCTCCGCCCCGGCCGGCACGCTGGAGGCGCTGAAGGGCGAGTTCGAGCCGGTGGCGCAGAGCTTCGGCTTCGCCTGGCGCATCCGCCCGCGCGGCGGCAAGCGCAAGGTGATGCTGCTGGTCTCCAAATTCGACCATTGCCTCGCCGACCTGCTCTATCGCTGGCGCATCGGCGAAATCCCGATGGACATCACCGGCATCATCGCCAACTACCCGCGCGAGACCTACGCGCATCTGGATTTCGACGGTATCCCCTTCCACTATCTGCCGATCACCAAGGAAACCAAGATGGAGCAGGAGGCCCAGCTCTGGGACCTGTTCCAGAAGTCGGGCGCCGAGATCGCCGTGCTCGCCCGCTACATGCAGGTGCTCTCGGACGGGCTGTCGGCCAAGCTGTCGGGCCGCTGCATCAACATCCACCACTCCTTCCTGCCCGGCTTCAAGGGCGCCAAGCCCTATCACCAGGCCCATGCGCGCGGCGTGAAGCTGATCGGCGCCACCGCCCACTATGTCACCTCCGATCTCGACGAAGGCCCGATCATCGAGCAGGATGTGGAGCGCATCACCCATCAGGACTCGGCCGAGGATCTCGTGCGCAAGGGCCGCGACATCGAGCGCCGCGTGCTGGCCCGGGCGCTCGCCTGGCACCTCGATGACCGCGTGCTGATCAACGGCCACAAGACCGTGGTCTTCCGCGACTGAAGGTTGCGCGACTGAGGAGCCGCCATGACCGAGACCCGCCTGATCGACGGCAAGGCCTTCGCGGAAGGCCTGCGCGGCCGCGTCGCCACCGAGGTCGCCGCCTTTGAAGCCCGCACCGGCGTGAAGCCCGGCCTCGCCGTGGTGCTGGTCGGGGAAGACCCGGCGAGCGCGGTCTATGTCCGCAACAAGGGCAAGCAGACGCTTGAGGCCGGCATGGCCTCGATCGAGCACAAACTGCCCGCCGAGACGACGCAGGACGCCGTGCTCGCGCTGGTGCGCCAGCTCAACGCCGATCCGGCGGTGCACGGCATCCTCGTGCAGCTCCCCCTGCCCGGCCATATCGACGCGCAGGCGGTGCTCGCCACCATCGACCCCGCCAAGGATGTCGACGGCTTCCATGTGGTCAATGCCGGCCGCCTCGCCGTGGGGCTGGACGCGCTCGTGCCCTGCACCCCGCTCGGCTGCGTGATGCTGCTGAAGGACCAGCTCGGCAGCCTTGCCGGGCTGGAGGCGGTGGTGGTCGGCCGCTCCAACATCGTCGGCAAGCCGCTCGCCCAGCTCCTGCTGCGCGAGGACTGCACCGTCACCATCGCCCATTCGCGCACCCGCGATTTGCCGGAGGTCTGCCGGCGCGCCGACATCCTCATCGGCGCGGTCGGCCGGCCGGAGATGATCCGCGGCAGCTGGATCAAGCCCGGCGCCACCGTCATTGATGTCGGCATCAACCGCGTCGAGAAGCCCGGCGGCGGCACGCGCCTCGTCGGCGATATCGCCTTCGACGAAGCGCAGGGCATCGCCGGCGCCATCACCCCGGTCCCCGGCGGCGTCGGCCCCATGACCATCGCCTGCCTCTTGCAGAACACGCTGACAGCGGCGACGCGGCTGGTGGGGTAGGCGGAAAGCCGAGTCCTCGCTATATTACTTTCATGAACACCGCTCGTGACCTTCGCCTGACCCAAGTTGACGCGACCGCCGGAGAAGACCGGCGCGCTCGGGACAGCGATGCTGACGCAGGTCTCGCCCGCACCAATGCCGCCCTTAGCGAAGGCGGCATCGATTATAAGGTTGAACCCGGTCAGGACTTCGACGCCAAGGCCTTCACCAAAGCCGCGCTCAAGCGGTGGCAGAAGGTGGCCGCGCGCCTGGCTGAATAATGCCGCCGGAGCGGCTCTGGCTTGAGATCGCGCAAATCGAGGACATTGCCCGTGCGGTCGTCGAATCTTCCGGCGAGCCATATCTCCTGCGCGACGAAGGCCTATTGGAATCGGCGGTGATGGCGCCCCGCCAGCGTTGGCATTATGGCGCCGGGGATGATCCAGCCGCGCTTGGCCTGCATCTCGCGCTGGCAATTGCCCGCAATCACCCGTTCGAACAGGGCAACAAACGCGCGGCATGGTTTTCCATGCTCGCCTTCTTCGCGCTGAACGGGTTGGCGCTGAAAAACGAGGACGATCCCGCGCTCGCCGATCAATTCGTCGCCGTCATCACCGGCGAATTCGCGGCGGACGATCTGCTGAGCCGCCTCGACGTCACTCGTCTTTAGCCCCCTCACACCTTCGGCATGCGGTTCCAGGCGTCCAGGCCGGCGATCTTGTAGGCTTCGGCGAGGGTCGGGTAGTTGAAGGTGTTCTCGATGAAATAGTCGATCGTGCCCTTCAGGTTCAGCACCGCCTGGCCGATATGGATGAGCTCGGTCGCGCCTTCCCCTACGATATGCACGCCGAGCAGGCGGCGGGTCTTGGTCGAGAAGATCATCTTCATCATCCCGTTATTCAGCCCCATGATGTGGCCGCGCGAGGTCTCGCGGAAACGGGCGATGCCGCATTCATAGGGAATCTCGCGCCGGCGCACCTCTTCCTCGCTCATGCCGACGGTGGAGATTTCCGGCACCGCATAGATGCCATAGGGGAAGAACTCGGGCGGCGGCGGAGGCTCCAGCCCGAAAGCGTGGCAGGCGGCAAGGCGCCCCTGCTCCATGGAGGTGGAGGCGAGGCTCGGGAAGCCGATCACGTCGCCGGCGGCGTAGATATGCGGCACGCTGGTCTGCAGCGTCTTCGGCTCGACCGTGACGCGGCCGCGATGATCGACCGACAGCCCGGCAGCGCCGAGATTGAGCCGATCCGTGGCGCCGACGCGCCCGGCGGCGAAGAGCAGCATGTCGGACTGCACGGTGCGCCCGTCGGCCAGCTTGCAGATCGGCCGGTCGTCCTTGCCGAGTTCGATCGAGGTCACCGCCGAGCCGAGCCGCAGCCCGACATTGCGGTCGCGCAGCTCATGCACGAATTCCTCGATCAGCTCCTTGTCGATGAAGTCGAGGAAGGTGGCGCGCGGCTCGATCAGCGTCACCGCGACATCGAGCGCGCTGAAGATGCTGGCATATTCGACGCCGATCACCCCGGCGCCGATCACCGCGAGGCTGCGCGGCAGGCGCGGCAGCTCGACGATCTCGTCGCTGTCGAACACGCTGGTGCCGTTGAAGGGCACATAGTCCGGCCGGAAGGGCCGGGTGCCGCAGGCGATCAGCACATGCGCGCCGGTGACGCTGGAGACCTCACCGCTTTCGGTGGTGATCTCGATGCGGTGCGGATCGAGGAATCGCGCCTCGCCGCGCGCGGTCTTCACGCCATTGCGGCTGAACTGATGTTCGAGCACCTCGACCTCGTGATCGAGTGTCTTGTGCAGGCGGATCATCAAATCGGGCGCGCCGATATCCTGCTTCACCCGGTAGCCGCGGCCGTAGAAGCCGCGCTCGCGCCAGCCGGAGAGGTTCAGCACCGTCTCGCGCAGCGTCTTGGAGGGGATGGTGCCGGTGTGGACGGAGACACCGCCGACGCGGCGGCCCTTTTCCACCACCAGCACGGATTTGCCGATCTTGGCGGATTGCACGGCGGCGCGTCGTCCGGACGGGCCGCTGCCGATGACAATCATGTCGAAGTCGTACATGGAAGCGCCACTACCTGGAGGAAGCCGGGGATAGTTGAACCAAGTCGATGCACGATGAATGCCAAGGACCGATGACAGTCTTCAGCCCGCACCATTTCATCGCACCTAGCGGATTGGGCTTGCATTGGGCTTGCTTTTGCCGGTGAAACGTTTCCCATCGGGTGGGGCGGCGCGAGGGAGCAGGGCATTGAGCGAGGCGAAGCGGAGCAAGGGCAGGGTCGAGGATGTGGTGGAGGAGCTGAACACGGGTTCCGGCGCGCCGAACGCCAATGAGCGCACGCTGGAACAGGCGCTCGGCCTTCAGGTCCGCACCATCCGCCGCGATCTCGACCTCACCGTCTCCGATCTCGCCGCCGCCGCCGGCATCTCGGTCGGCATGCTCTCCAAGATCGAGAACGGGCTGATCTCGCCCTCGCTCTCCACGCTCCAGTCGATCTCCAACGTGCTGAACGTGCCGATCTCGACGCTGTTCTCCAGCTTCGAGGAGAAGCGCGACTGCTCCTTCGTGCCGGCGGGGCAAGGCGTGCATATCGAGCGGCGCGGCACCAAGGTCGGCCATCAATATGAGTTGCTCGGCCATGCGCTAGGCGGCGAGGTGGTGGTCGAGCCCTATCTCATCACGCTGAGCGAGGAAGCCGTGCCCTATACCGGCTTCCGCCATGCCGGGGTGGAGTTCATCCACATGCTCACCGGCGAGGTGAATTACCGCCACGGCGACCGCACCTACCATCTGCGCCCGGGCGATTCGCTGCTGTTCGATTCCGCCGGCACGCACGGGCCGGAGGAATTGCTGGTGCGGCCGATGACCTATCTGTCGATCATCATCTACCCCCGCGAGCCGCGCTGAGGCGGGGGGCTCGGCCTTAACCGTCATCCCGGACGGCCGCAGGCCGAGCCGGGATCGTGGCCCATGCGGGCATCGTCGCTGAAGGCCGGCGGCCCGCGATCCCGGCTCTGCGCTACGCTCCGGCCGGGATGACGATGGCCGTGCGCCCCCTCACCCCTCCCTGACCGCGAAGGGCACCACGCCCCGGCGGTCCGGGTCGAGCACGATGTCGCGGTCGAGTGGGGGGAAGGCGCGTTCGGGGCAGTTGGGGCGCGGGCAGATGCGGCAATTCACGCCCAGCAGCGCCGGCGCGGCGCTGCGCAGATCGAGCCCATCGGCATAGACGAGCTCGGCCGCGTAAGAGAGCTCGCAGCCGATGCCGAGCGCGAAGCGGCGTTCTCGCGCGCCGAAGCGCGTGGCGGGCTTGGAGGCGCCGCGGGCGAGGCAGAGATAACGCACCCCGTCCGGCATGGCGCCGATCTGCACCAGCGTGCGGGCCGGCTGCTCGAACGCCTCGTGCACGTTCCATACCGGGCAGGCGCCGCCATAGCGGGCGAACTGGAAGCGCGTCGCGCTGTGCCGCTTGATGACATTGCCGGCGCGGTCGACCTTGAGGAAATAGAACGGAATGCCCTTTTCCCCCGGCCGCTGCAGGGTGGAGAGCCGGTGGCACACCTGTTCCAGGCTCGCCCCGGTGACGAGGCTGAGCAGATCGAGGTCGTGCCGCTTCTCGCGCGCCAGCCGGGCGAAGCGCCGATAGGGCAGTATCAGGGCACCGGCATAGTAGTTCTGCAAGGAAAGCCGGCAGACCTCGCGCGCGGTGGGCGAGCGAAAGCCGGCGTCGATCACATGCTGGTCGATCAACTCGCTCTGCTCGAAACGGGCGATCAGCGCGGCGAGGCGGAAGGCGCGGCTCGCCGGATCAAGGGTGCGCGCCAGCGTCGCCACCCGGCGGTAGCGGTCATAGGCGACGAGCGGGGCGTCGGCCTCCTCGGCTGGGGCGAGGTCCACCGTGATGTCGTGGCGCTGGCGCAGATGCTGGGCGAGCACGCGCGCGGCATCCTCGCGGGCGAAGAGATCCAGCGCCTCCGCCCGCTCCTCCGCCGCACGGTCGAGCCCGTCGACGTAATTGTCGATGTAATGGAAATGGTCGCGCACCTCCTCATAGGGCGCGAGGCTGCGCGTCTCGCCATCCACCTCGCGGGCGACCGAGACCACCGCATCGTCGAGCGCGGCGCGCCGCTCCTCCATGCGCCGCAGCGCGCCATGCAGGCGTAGAAAGGCATGGGCGAAGGCGGGGGCGTGGGTGGTGGCGTTCTTCAGGTCCTGCAGGCTCGGCTCCAGCCCGCGAAACACCGGGTCGGCCAGCGCCTCGCGCAGATCGGCGACGATGCGGTCGAGATCGTCGGCGCCGAAGCGGGTGATGTCGAGATCGAAGGTGCGGCTGATGGCGAGCAGCACCGCCGCCGTCACCGGGCGCTGGTTGCTCTCGATCTGGTTGATGTAGCTCGGCGACAGCGAGAGCCGCCGGGCGAAATCCATCTGCGTCAGCCCCTGCCGCTCGCGCAGATTGCGCACCGCATGGCCGGCGAAGACTTTCTTGGACATGATATTTCTTCCCGCAGAAGCCTCTCCCCTTTCCTCTCCCCGCCCGAACTCGGCTGTAGCCGAGTTCGACTCCCGGCAACCGAAGCCGGAAACATCCGGCTTCGACGGAGAGGTGGCCCGCGAAGCGGGTCGGTGAGGGCATAGCCGGTTGCGAAGCGTTGAGCCCCCTCACCCCAACCCTCTCCCCCACGGGGAGAGGGAGCAGCATCCGCGCCCCCACCGTCGATTTTGTGAAATTTTTACAGTTTCACGATCCGCATTTTCACAGCTTATGTTTTGTCCCGCAAGGGCCTAGAACATCCCCACAGCACCACCGCCCAAGGAGCCCGCGCCATGAAGCATATTCTGGATGAGCTGGAACAGCGCCGCGCCGGCGCCCGCCTTGGCGGCGGCGAGAAGCGTGTCGAGGCCCAGCACAAGCGCGGCAAGCTCACCGCCCGCGAGCGCATCGACCTCTTGCTCGACACCGGCTCCTTCGAGGAATTCGACACCTTCGTGCAGCACCGCTGCACCGATTTCGGCATGGAAAAGGTGAAGACCCCCGGCGACGGCGTCGTCACCGGCTGGGGCACGGTGAATGGTCGCAAGGTCTTCGTCTTCGCCAAGGACTTCACCGTGTTCGGCGGCTCGCTATCGGAAGCGCATGCGGCGAAGATCACCAAGATCCAGGACATGGCGCTGAAGACCCGCGCGCCGATCATCGGCCTGTTCGATGCCGGCGGGGCGCGCATCCAGGAAGGCGTCGCCGCGCTCGGCGGCTATGGCGAGGTGTTCCGGCGCAATGTGCTGGCCTCCGGCGTCATCCCGCAGATTTCCGTCATCATGGGCCCCTGCGCCGGCGGCGACGTCTATTCCCCCGCCATGACCGACTTCATCTTCATGGTGCGCGACAGCTCCTACATGTTCGTCACCGGGCCGGATGTGGTGAAGACCGTCACCAACGAGACCGTGACGTCGGAGGAACTCGGCGGCGCCAAGGTCCACACCTCGAAATCCTCCGTCGCCGACGGCGCCTATGAGAATGATGTCGAGTGCCTGTTGCAGATGCGCCGGCTGATCGACTTCCTGCCCGCCAGCAACCTCTCCGGCGTGCCGGCCTGGCCGAGCTATGACGATGGCGAGCGGCTCGACCCCTCGCTCGACACGCTGGTGCCGGACAATCCGAACAAGCCCTATGACATGAAGGAGCTGATCGCCAAGGTGGTCGACGAGGGCGACTTCTTCGAGATTCAGGCGGCCTTTGCGAAGAACATCCTCACCGGCTTCGGCCGCGTCGAGGGCAAGACGGTCGGCATCGTCGCCAACCAGCCCATGGTGCTGGCCGGCGTGCTGGATTCCGACGCCTCGCGCAAGGCCGCCCGCTTCGTGCGCTTCTGCGACGCCTTCGAGATCCCGATCGTGACCTTCGTCGACGTGCCCGGCTTCCTGCCCGGCACGGCGCAGGAATATGGCGGGCTGATCAAACACGGCGCCAAGCTGCTGTTTGCCTATAGCCAAGCCACCGTGCCGCTGGTCACCGTCATCACCCGCAAGGCTTTTGGCGGCGCCTATGACGTGATGGCCTCCAAGCATGTCGGCGGCGATGTGAACTATGCCTGGCCGACCGCGCAGATCGCGGTGATGGGCGCCAAAGGGGCGGTGGAGATCATCTTCCGCGCCGACATCGACGATCCCGAGAAGATCGCCGCGCGCACCAGGGAATATGAGGAGCGCTTCCTCTCGCCCTTTGTCGCCGCCGAGCGCGGCTATATCGACGAGGTGATCGCCCCGCGCTCCACCCGCAAACGCATCGCCCGCGCGCTCGCCATGCTCGCCTCGAAGAAGGTCGAGACGCCCATGAAGAAGCACGACAATCTGCCGCTCTAGCGCAACGTCATGCCCGGGCCTGGCCCGGGCATCCACGACGTCCGCCTGAGCAGCGACAAGACATGGATGGCCGGGCCAAGCCCGGCCATGACGACCGGACCGAGTGAAGCCGCGCTACCAGAGGCCGCAGCCCATGTTCTCCAAGATCCTCATCGCCAACCGTGGCGAAATCGCCTGCCGGGTCATCAAGACCGCGCGGCGCATGGGCATCAAGACCGTCGCGGTCTATTCCGATGCCGACAAGGACGCGCTGCATGTGGAGATGGCGGACGAGGCGGTGCATATCGGCCCCGCCCCCGCCGCGCAGTCCTATCTGGTCATCGACAAGATCATCGAGGCCTGCCGGCAGACCGGGGCCGAGGCGGTGCATCCCGGCTATGGCTTCCTCTCCGAGCGCGCCGCCTTCGCGCAGGCGCTGAAGGAGGCCAGTATCGTCTTCATCGGGCCCAACCCGCAAGCCATCGAGGCGATGGGCGACAAGATCGAATCCAAGAAGGCGGCGGCGGCGGCGAATGTCTCCACCGTGCCGGGCTATCTCGGCGTGATCGAGGATGCCGGCCACGCCGCCCGCATCGCCGACGAGATCGGCTATCCCGTGATGATCAAGGCCTCGGCCGGTGGCGGCGGCAAGGGCATGCGCATCGCGAATTCCCGCGACGAGGTGCAGGAAGGGTTCGATCGCGCCCGCTCGGAGGCCAAATCCTCCTTCGGCGATGACCGGGTGTTCGTCGAGAAGTTCATCGTCGAGCCGCGCCACATCGAAATTCAGGTGCTCGGCGACAAGCACGGCAATGTCATCTATCTCGGCGAGCGCGAATGCTCGATCCAGCGCCGCAACCAGAAGGTCATCGAGGAAGCCCCCTCCCCGCTGCTCGACGAGGCGACCCGTCGCAAGATGGGCGAGCAGGCGGTCGCGCTGGCCAAGGCGGTGAACTACGATTCCGCCGGCACGGTGGAGTTCGTCGCCGGGCAGGACAAGTCGTTCTATTTCCTCGAAATGAACACCCGCCTTCAGGTCGAGCACCCCGTCACGGAGCTGGTAACCGGCATCGACCTCGTCGAGCAGATGATCCGCGTCGCGGCGGGCGAGCCCCTGTCCATCACGCAGGACGCGGTGAAGCTCACCGGCTGGGCGGTGGAAAGCCGCGTCTATGCCGAGGATCCCTATCGCGGCTTCCTGCCCTCCATTGGCCGGCTCACCCGCTACCGCCCCCCGGCGGAGAGCGTGAGCGAGGGCGTCACCGTGCGCAACGATACCGGCGTCTATGAGGGCGGCGAAATCTCGCTGTTCTACGACCCGATGATCGCCAAGCTTGTCACCCACGCCCCGACGCGCGCGGCGGCCATCGCAGCGCAATCGGAGGCGCTCGACGCCTTCGTCATTGATGGCATCCAGCACAATATCCCCTTCCTCGCCGCGCTGATGGACCATCCGCGCTGGAAGGAAGGGCGGCTTTCCACCGGCTTCATCGCCGAGGAATATCGCGCGGGCTTCCTAGGTGCGGCGCTGACCCCGGCGCTCGCCCGCAAGCTGGCGGCGGTGGCGGCCGTGATCGACAATGTCGGCAATGCCCGCAAGCGCAAGATCAGCGGTCAGCTCGCGGGCCGGGCGGTGGTGTTCGAGCATCAGCGCGTGGTGCGCATCGGCGATCTCGCTTTGCGCTGCGAGGTCGACCGCGCGGCCGGCGGCTTCATCGTCACCTTCCTGGATGAATCCGGCCGCCCCGCCGGCACGCATGAGTTGCGCTCCGGCTGGCATCCCGGCGAGCCGGTGTGGAACGGCGTTTATGACGAGGAGGCGCTGGCCGTGCAGGTGCGCCCCCGCCTCAATGGCGTCAGCCTCGCCTATCGCGGCGTGGCGGTGGAGGCGGTGGTCTACACCAACCGCGAAGCCGAGCTTGCCGCCCTCATGCCGGAGAAGCAGCAGGCCGGAAGCGGCAAGCAGCTGCTCTGCCCGATGCCCGGCCTCGTCGTCTCCATCGCGGTGAGCGAGGGACAGGAGGTGAAGGCCGGCGAGGCGCTCGCCATCGTCGAGGCAATGAAGATGGAAAACGTGCTGCGCGCCGAGCGCGACGCGACGGTGAAAACCATCCTCGCCAAGGCGGGCGACAGCCTCGCCGTCGACGCCGTCATTCTGGAGTTCGCCTGAGCCCGCACACACTGCACTGACACGCCGCTTTTCCTGGACGGACTGCACTGATGCTCCACCTCACTGCACCGACACTCCACGACTTTCCGCCCGCCACGCGGGCCGATTGGCTGAAGCTCGTCGAGGCTGTTCTGAAGGGCGCTCCGTACGAAAAGCGGATGCAGACGGTAACCTATGACCGCATCACGCTGGACGCCCTGCCTGAGCGCCGGGGCGACGCCGCTCCCATCGCCGGGCGGCCGGCCGGGGCGCCGTGGCAGGTGATCACACGGGTCGACCACGACGACCCGGCTTTGGCAAATCAGCAGATATTGGAAGACCTTAACGGCGGCGCCAGCGGCATCTCGCTGGTCTTCGCCTCCGCTCCCTCCGCCCGTGGCTTCGGCCTGCCCCTGAGCCATGAGGGCCTGGCAGCGACGCTCAAGGACGTGCTGCCGGAACTGGTTACCATCCGCATCGAGGCGGGCCGCTATCAGGGCCGCGACGTCGCGCTGGCGCTGGCCCGGCTCTATGAAGGGGTGGCGGCGGACAAGCTCGACATCCGCTTCGGGCTCGACCCGATCGGCGATTTCGCCGCCTTAGGCGCCGCACCCATTGAATGGGACGGGCTGTCGGCGCGTCTCGGCCAGACTGTCAACACCTTGATCTCGCGTGGCTTTTCCCAGCCGATGGTGCGCGCGGACGGGCGCCTGCACCACGAGGGCGGGGCGTCGGACGCGCAGGAACTCGCCGCCGTGCTCGCCACCGCGCTGGCGTATCTCAGGGCGCTGGAAGCCGCCGGGCTCAGTCTCGAACAGGCCGCCGCCTGTATCGAGGTCACACTGACCGCCGATACCGACCAGTTCGCCACTCAGGCCAAGCCCCGCGCCTTCCGCCAGCTCTGGGCGGCGCTGCTGAAAGCCTGCGGCGTCGAGGGTGTGCCGGTCGCGATCCATATGGAGACCGCGTGGCGCTCGCTCACCCGGTTCGACCCCTATGTGAACCTCCTGCGCGGCACCATCGCCGCCTTCGCGGCCGGTGTCGGCGGCGCTAACAGCTTGAGCGTGTTGCCTTTTACGCAAGCCCTCGGCCTACCTGACGCCAGCGCCCGGCGGCTCGCGCGCAACACGCAGATCATCCTCATCGAGGAAGCCAACATCCACCGCGTCGCCGATCCCGGCGCCGGGGCGGGCGCTATCGAGGAGCGCACCGAGCAGCTCGCCGCCACCGGCTGGGAGCTGTTTCGTGCCATTGAGCGCGAGGGCGGCATGGTGGAGAGCCTCACCTCCGGCGCCTGGCAGCGCCGCCTCAAAGCGACCCGCGAGCAGCGCGCCAGGGACATCGCCACGCGCCGCTTACCCCTTACGGGAACATCGGAATTTCCGCTTTTGGGCGAGGCGGTGCCGGCGGTCCTCGCCCCCGCGCCCCGTCTTCCCCACGAGGCGCCGACCGAGGGCGCGCTGCTGAGCGATCCGGTGTTACCCTACCGCGACGCGGAGCCCTTCGAGGCGCTGCGCGCGGCGGCGCTTGCCACCCATCCGGCGCCGACCGTCTTCCTCGCCCCGCTCGGCACGCCCGCCGACTACACCGCCCGCCTCGGTTTCGCCCGCGCCGCCTTCGAAGCCGGCGGCATTGCCACGGTGACCACGGAGACCCCGACGGACCTCGCAGCGGCCTTCCGCGCCTCCGGTGCCCGCATCGCCTGCCTGTGCGGCTCGGACGAACTCTATGAATCGCAAGGACTTAACATTGCCGCCGCGCTGAAAGAGGTCGGCGCGACGGCGCTCTATCTCGCCGGCCGGCCGGGCGCGCAGGAAGCGGCGTGGCAGGCGGCGGGCGTTGAGGGGTATTTTTATACCGGATGCGATTTGCTGGCGGCGCTCAATGCCGTGCAGTCACGGCTCGGTGTGCGGCGGGGAGCGGAACCATGACCCCACGCGCCGGTTTCCCTGAGGGCGGGCAAAGGACCGCGAACTCAGGGAAATGCCATGATCACGCTGAAACACGCCTTGGGCGGCGCGGCGATCGGGGCCATGCTGGTGCTGCCGGTAATGGCCCAGGACACGACCGCTTCCGCCGATATCGGCCGGCACGACGGCATTTGGCAGGTCGCCACCGTGCCGGCCACCGGGCCGTGCTCGAAGCGCATGGAATTCAAGCTGGCGGTGGAAGATGGCCAGATCAGCTATGGTGGTATGATACCGGTAGCGGAAGCCAGCGGCTCGGTGAACCCGCTGGGCGCCATCGTCATTCGCGTGGTGCGCGGGGACGAGACGGTGGACGCGACCGGGCTGGTGCGCGGCGATACGGCTTCGGGCCAATGGGTCTCGCCGGTGAAGAACTGCACGGGGTCGTGGGTGGCGCGCAAGGCTTGAGGCGCCCGGCTCACCGCCCTCAGGAGGGCGTCCGATGAGCCGCATCCCCGATTTCTCCAGCCTCGGCTGGACCCCGCCGCGGCTCGACGCCCCGGCCTCGGGCGAGGTCTGGATGACCCCGGAGCACATCCCGGTCAAGCCCGTCTATGGCCTGCAAGATATTGAGGGACTTGGCTTTATCGACAGCTATCCCGGCCTCGCGCCCTTCCTGCGCGGGCCGTACCCGACCATGTTCGCGACCCAGCCCTGGACCATCCGGCAATATGCCGGCTTCTCCACGGCGGAGGATTCCAACGCCTTCTACCGGCGCAACCTCGCCGCCGGGCAGAAGGGCCTGTCGGTCGCCTTCGACCTCGCCACCCATCGTGGCTATGACAGCGACCACCCGCGCGTCGCCGGCGATGTCGGCATGGCAGGCGTCGCCATCGATTCCATCTACGACATGCGCACGCTGTTCTCCGGCATCCCGCTCGACCAGATGAGCGTGTCGATGACGATGAACGGTGCGGTGTTACCTGTGCTCGCGCTCTATGTCGTCGCGGCGGAGGAGCAGGGCGTGCGGCCAGCCCAGCTCTCCGGGACCATCCAGAACGACATCCTCAAGGAGTTCATGGTCCGCAACACCTATATCTACCCGCCGACGCCTTCCATGCGCATCATCTCCGACATTTTCGCCTTTACTTCCAAGGAGATGCCGCGCTTCAACTCGATCTCGATCTCTGGCTATCACATGCAGGAAGCCGGGGCGACGCAGGATCTGGAGCTCGCCTACACGCTCGCCGACGGGTTGGAATATGCCCGCGCCGGCATCAAGGCGGGCCTGCCCATCGACGCCTTCGCGCCGCGCCTGTCCTTCTTCTGGGCGATCGGCATGAACTTCTTCATGGAAGTGGCGAAGCTGCGCGCCGCCCGGCTGATCTGGACGCGGCTGATGACGGATCTCGGCGCGCAGAACCCGAAGTCGCTGCCGCTGCGCACCCATTCGCAGACCTCGGGCTGGAGCCTCACCGCGCAGGACGTGTTCAACAATGTCATGCGCACCATGGTGGAGGCGATGGCGGCGACGCAGGGCCTTACCCAGTCGCTGCACACCAATGCGCTCGACGAAGCCCTTGCCCTGCCAACGGATTTTTCCGCCCGCATCGCCCGCAACACGCAGATCCTCCTGCAACAGGAGAGCGGCACCACTCGCGCCATCGACCCCTGGGGCGGCTCCTTCTATGTCGAGCGCCTGACCGCTGATCTCGCCGCCAAGGCGCTCGCCCACATCGCCGAGGTCGAGGCGCTCGGCGGCATGGCCAAGGCCATCGACGCCGGCATCCCCAAGCTGCGCATCGAGGAAGCCGCCGCCACCACACAGGCGCGGATCGATTCCGGCATGCAGACCGTTGTCGGGGTAAATAAATACCTCTCCGAGCGGGAGGACGCCATCGACGTGCTCCGGGTCGACAATTCCGCCGTGCGCGGCGCCCAGCTGGAGAAGCTGCGGCGCCTCAAGGCCGAGCGCGATCCTGTCGCCTTGAACGCCGCCCTTGAGGCGCTGCAAAATGGCGCCGCCGGCAATGGCAACCTGCTGGCGCTCGCCATCGACGCGGCGCGCGCCAAGGCGACGGTGGGCGAGATTTCCGATGCGCTGGAGCGCGTCTTCGGCCGGCACCGGGCGGAAATCCGCGCGGTGACAGGGGTTTACAAGAGGGAGGCTGGCGCCATGACCGACAAGGTGGCCCGCGTGCGGGCGCGCGTCGATGCCTTCGAGCACGAGGAAGGTCGCCGCCCGCGCATCCTCGTCGCCAAGGTCGGGCAGGATGGCCACGACCGCGGCCAGAAGGTTATCGCCTCCGCCTTCGCCGATCTCGGCTTCGACGTCGATATCGGCCCCCTCTTCGCCACGCCCGAGGAAGCCGCGCGGCAGGCGGTGGAGAATGACGTGCATGTCATCGGCATCTCGTCGCTGGCCGCCGGGCATCTCACCCTGGTGCCGCAGGTAAAGGCGGCGCTGGCGGCGGAAGGGCGGCCGGACATCATGATCGTCGTCGGTGGAGTCGTACCTCCGCAGGATTACGACGCCGTCTTCGCCGCCGGGGCGGAAGCGATCTACCCGCCCGGCACGGTGATCGCGGATGCCGCGGCCGAGCTGGTGGAGAAGCTGGCCGACCGGCTCGGGCACGCCAAGGCGGCGGCGGAGTAGACATCGGGCCGCTGAATGCTGACCGAAAACGCGCCATGAGCGACGCTCAAACGCGCAGGCGTCTTTCACGCCCGGAGGGAGGACTGACGTCCGCGTCGGCACGCAGCATCGCTATAGCATTGTAATTGCTGAAGATTTCGCGCCCGACGGCCGTCCCCCGCATGGGTAGGCCACCTCCTTGGCACGCCCATTGCTTACAAGCCTTGTATACAAGTTTTGTAGGCAAGCGTGATGAACCCGGCCACGGCCAATATCGAAGAAGCCATCCTGTCGGCCATCCTTGCCGGGCGCATCGCGCCGGGCACAAGGCTGGGCGAGCAGAAGCTGGCGGATCTGTTCAGCGTGTCGCGCACCCGCGTGCGCGAGGCGATGATGCGGCTGGAAACGCGCGGCGTGGTGCAGGTCAGCGCCCGGCGCGGCTGGTATGTCGTCGAGCCCTCCGCCGAGGAAGCGCGCGAAGCCTTCCAGACCCGCCGGGTGATCGAGGTCGGCCTCCTTCAGACGCTGCAATCCGTCCCGCCGGCGGTACTTGAAAGCCTTCAGGCCCATATCGCCATCGAGCGCGATGCCGTCGCCTCGGGCGACGTCCATGCCCGCACCTGCCTGCTCGGCGACTTCCACATCCATCTAGCGGATGCGCTGGGCAACCGCCTGCTGACCGAGATCATCCGCGACCTCACGGCGCGCACAACGCTGATCTCGATGCTCTACCAGCCGACCGAGAAGGCCGAGGAATCGAGCCACGACCATGAGGACATCGTCGCCGCCATGGCGGCGGGCGATCTCGCCCGCGCGGCGCGGCTGATGGGCGAGCACATCACCAAGGTCGAGGCCGGGCTCGACCTGACCACCAAGCCGGACCCGCTGGCGGGCCTGCGCGAATTGCTCTCGCCGACCACCTTCACGGGCAACGCCCCGTCCGTACCGCATACCCATCCGCATCATCATACCGCACACAGAGAGGACTGAGTCATGAACCGTCGTACCCTTCTCGCCCTCGCCGCCGGCGCGCTGGTCGCCGCCGCCGCGCAGCTCCCGCTTCCGGCCCACGCCGACGCGCTCGCCACCATCGAGACCAACAAGGTCATCCGCATCGCCGTCCCGCAGGACTTCCCGCCCTTCGGCAGCGTCGGCGCCGACATGCAGCCCAAGGGGTATGATGTTGATGTCGCCAAGCTGATCGCCGACAAGCTCGGCGTGAAGCTGGAGCTGGTGCCGGTCACCAGCGCCAACCGCATTCCGTATCTGCAGACCAACAAGGTCGATCTGGTCATCTCCTCGCTCGGCAAGAACCCTGACCGCGAGAAGGTGATCGACTTCTCCGCCGCCTATGCGCCTTTCTACAATGGCGTTTTCGGCCCGGCGGACGTCGCGGTGAAGGACGCCGCCGGCCTTTCGGGCAAGACGGTCGGCGTGACGCGCGGCGCGGTGGAGGATCTGGAACTCACCAAGATCGCCCCGGCGGATGTCACCATCAAGCGGTATGAAGATAATAACGGCACCATCTCCGCCTTCCTGTCGGGCCAGGTCGAGCTGGTCGCCACCGGCAATGTGGTCGCCGCCGCGATCCTGGAGCGCAACCCGCCCAAGCGCCCGGAGATCAAGTTCCTCATCAAGAACTCGCCCTGCTACATCGGCCTGAACAAGAACGAGCCCGCCCTGCTCGCCAAGGTGGACGCCATCATCGCCACCGCCAAGAAGGACGGCGCGCTCGAGGCGATCGCCCAGAAGTGGCTCGGCACCAAGCTCCCCGCCGATCTCTGATCCGCCCCGCCGGGTCGCCGCCCTGGCGGCCCGGCGCACCCGCTCGGGAGACTCCGGCATGGCTTACAGCTTCGATTTCGGCTGGATCGGCGCCTATTGGCCGGTCCTCACCAAGGGCATCGGCATCACCGTTGAACTCACGCTGGTCGGCGGCCTGCTGGGCGTCACCTTCGGCATCTTCTGCGCCTGGGCCCGCGCGCTGGGGCCAAGCTATCTGCGCCCGCTCGTCGCCGCCTATGTCGAGCTGATCCGCAACACGCCCTTCCTGATCCAGCTCTTCTTCATCTTCTTCGGCCTGCCCGCGCTCGGCCTGCGCATGGGCGAGCTGCCGGCGGCCAACCTCGCCATGGTGATCAATCTCGGCGCCTATAGCTGCGAGATCATCCGCGCCGGTATCCAGGCGACGCCGCGGGGCCAGTTCGAGGCCGGGGCGAGCCTCGGCATGAGCCGGATCGAGACCTTCCGCCATGTCGTGCTGATACCGTCACTCCAGCGCATCTGGCCGGCGCTGTCCTCGCAGGTCGTCATCGTCATGCTCGGCTCGGCGGCGGTGTCGCAGATCGCGGCGGAGGATCTGACCTTCGCGGCCAATTTCATCCAGTCGCGCACCTTCCGCGCCTTCGAGGCTTATTTCGTCTCGACGCTGATCTACCTCGCCCTCGCCATCCTGCTGCGGCAGGCGCTGCGCGGACTGGGCTGGGTGCTGTTCCCCAAGCGCGCGGTACGGTGAGGAGGCGGCGATGAACGATTTCACCACCTGGGACATCCTGCGCAACCTGCTGCTCGCGGCGCGCTGGACCGTGCTGCTTTCCCTCGTCTCCTTCATCGGCGGCGCCATTGTCGGCGCGCTGCTCCTGCTGCTGCGCATCGGCAACAACCGGGCGGGACAGGCCTTCGTGAAGGTCTATGTCGAGCTCTTTCAGGGCACGCCGCTGCTGATGCAGCTCTTCCTCGCCTTCTTCGGCCTTGGCCTGTTCGGCATTGACGTGCCGGCCTGGCTCGCGGCGGGCGTCGCGCTCGTCCTATGGAGCGCGGCCTTCCTCACCGAAATCTGGCGCGGCTGCGTCGAGTCCATCACGCGCGGCCAGTGGGAAGCCTCCGCCAGCCTCGGCATGGGTTACATGCAGCAAATGCGCTGGGTGATCCTGCCGCAGGCGCTGCGCATCGCCGTGCCGCCCACCGTCGGCTTTTCCGTGCAGGTGGTGAAGGGCACGGCGCTGACCTCGATCATCGGCTTCGTGGAGCTGTCCAAGGCCGGTACGATGGTAACGAACGCCACCTTCGAGCCCTTCACCGTCTATGGCTTCGTGGCGTTGATCTATTTCTGCCTGTGCTGGCCGCTGTCCAAATCCTCGCAAATCCTCGAGAGGAAGCTCAATGTCGCTCATCGAAATCACTGAAGTGAAGAAGCGCTTCGGCGACAACGAAGTGCTGAAGGGCATCAATATCGACGTCGAGCCGGGCGAGGTGATCGCCATCATCGGCAAATCGGGTTCCGGCAAGTCGACGCTGCTGCGCTGCATCAACGGGCTGGAGACCATCGATGAGGGCTCGATCTCGGTGGCCGGCGCGCAATTGCTGCCGGACGAACTGCACCTCAAGGCGCTGCGCCTCAAGGTCGGCATGATCTTCCAGAGCTTCAACCTGTTCCCGCACCTCACCGCCGGGCGCAACGTCATCCTCTCGCAGATGGTGGTGAAGAAGACGCCGAAGGCTGAAGCCGAGGAGATGGCGAAGAAGATGCTCGAGCGTGTCGGCCTCGGGCACAAATTCGACGCCTATCCCGACCAGCTTTCCGGCGGCCAGCAGCAGCGCGTCGCCATTGCCCGCGCGCTCGCCATGCAGCCCATCGCCCTGCTCTGCGACGAGATCACCTCGGCACTCGACCCGGAACTGGTCAACGAGGTGCTGGCGGTGGTGAAGGAACTCGCGAGCGAGGGCATGACGCTGATGATGGTGACGCACGAAATGCGCTTCGCCCGCGACGTCTGCTCGCGTGTCGTCTTCATGCATCAGGGCCGCGTGCACGAGATCGGGCCGCCCGGCGAAGTGTTCGCCAACCCGAAGACGCCGGAGCTTCAGCAGTTTCTCGGCGTCACGCACTGACGCCGGGAACGGCGAAAAGCGACATCGCCGTGCCCGGCCGGCGATAGACCCGGTTGGTGGTGAACAGATCCGCCACCCAGTCGACGAAGACGCGCAATCGGCTGCTCAGATGCCGGTTCGGCGCGTAGACGACGTGCAGAACGACCGGTGCGCTGGTCCACTCCGGCAGCACGCGCACCAGCGCGCCGGCCTCGATATAGGGCAGGACGGTCGGCTCGATCGCCTGCGCGATGCCGAGACCCGCGAGCCCGGCGGCGAGATAGGCGGTGGAATCGTTGGTTGCCACCGTATAGGGCAGATCGAGGTCGTAGCTTTCCTCCCCGCGCATCACATCGAAGGCGATGCGCCGGCCGGTGCGGGCGCTGAAATAGCCGACCACCTTGTGGCCATGGGCCAGTTCGTCGGGGTGCGTGGGCATGCCGTGATCGGCTATATAGCGGGGGGCGGCGCACAACACGAGCCGCACCTCGCCGATGCGCCGGGCGATCAGGCTGGGGTCGACGAGATCGCCGCCGCGAATGGCGCAGTCGACATTCTCCGCCACCAAATCCACCGGCCGGTCGGACACGCCGAGATCGAGCGTGATGTCGGGATAGCGCGCATGGAAATCCGGCAGCGCCGGGATCAGCGCGAACAGCGCCAGCGATGAGGACACATCGACCCGCAGCCGCCCGGCGGGGCTGGTCTGCGAGCGCGTCATCGAGCCGTCGAGTTCGTCGAGATCGGAGAGCAGGGTCAATGCGCGTTCATAGTAAGCGGCCCCGTCGGGGGTGACGCCGACCCGGCGCGTCGTGCGATTGAGCAACTTGGTCCGCAGATGTGCCTCAAGCTGCTGGATCAGCTTGGTGACGGTGGGCTTGGGCATATCGAGCAGGTCGGCGGCGCGGGTGAAACTCCCCGACTCGACCACCCGCACATAGGCCCGCATCGCCGCAATCTGGTCCATTGGGAGCCCGTATTATTTCTGTATGTGAATAATGTAATCACATAGCTGCTATTTTTTCGCTAGATGCCTTGTCCTACATGTTGCTGCACCGCAATGCGGAAATCGGGTGGCTGAATTGTGCCACCCGCCGAAGGGTGGGCTTATGGAAACGCATTGGCAGGAACGGACGCTCGACTGTGGCGGCACGCCGCGGCAGGTGCGCGTCTATGCGCCGGCCAGCCCTGCATCAGCGCCGAACCGCCCGAAAACATCGCCCGCCATCGTGCTTCATCTGCATGGCGGGACCTTCACCTGCGGCGATCTCGACTGCAGCGTCGCCATCTGCCGAAGTTTGGCCGCGGCGGGCGCGACGGTGGTGTCGCTCGACTACCCCCTCGCACCGGAACACCCCTTCCCGGCCGCGCTCAATGTCAGCTACGCCGCGCTCGAGCTGCTGCATCGGCAGCGGACGACATGGGCCGGTCGCGGCGCCCGGCTGTTCGTCGCCGGCGAGGAGGCAGGAGCCAACATCGCCACGGCGCTGACACTGATGGCGCGCGACCAGCACCACCCGCCCATCGCCGGGCAGATCCTCATCTCGCCTATGCTGGACCCCTGCCTCGGCACAGGTTCGGTAAGGGCCGCCGGGGTGGGCGAAGCCGGCTGCCGCTGGGCGGATGGCTGGCATCTCTATCTCGGCTCGGCCGACAAGGCCGCCCACCCCTACGCCGCCCCGCTCGGCTCGCGCCGCCTCGGCGGCATTCCGCCGGCGCTCATCGTCACCTCCGATACCTGCCCGATGAGGGATGAGAGCGTGGCCTATGGGCGTCGCCTTACCGAATGCGGGGTCCAGGTCGAGGCCCATGTCGTGCGGGAGGAGGGAGACCCCGTGCTTCCCGGCACGGAACTGCCGCTCTGGGCCCACAACCTGACCTCGCTTTTCACCGCCTTTCTCGCCGGGGGATGCGTCCCGGCCGCCGCCACAATTCAGGCCTGAGGCCTTTGGAGACCGCCATGAGCATGCTCGACGCTCGTACACCTCAACCCGCTGCCCCCACCGAGATCGCCCGGGATGGTCGTAACCTCGCCTTGCCGCGCCGGCCCTGGCTGGAGCGCGGTGCGGTTCTGAGCCTTGCCGCGCTGGCCACCGCCGCCGCCGTCTGGGTGGCCTGGCCGATCAGCACCGCGCTCGCCACCGACCCACCCGCCGCCGAGGCCGGCGCGCCTCCGGCCATGCCGGTCTCTGTCGCGGTACTGAAGTCGCGTGACACCATGCGCTGGGACGAGTTTTCCGGCCGTCTCGTGGCCGTGGAGCGTGTCGAGCTGCGCCCGCGCGTCGGCGGCGCGGTGAAGACGGTGCATTTCCGGGAGGGCGCGCTGGTGAAGCAGGGCGACCTGCTCGTCACCATCGACCCCGAGCCCTATGTCGCCGCGCTGAACCGCGCCGAGGCCATGCGCGATTCCTCCGCCGCCCAGGTCGATTTCGCCAAGACCGAGTTGGATCGCGGCAAGCAGCTTGTCGACAATCGCGTCGTCTCCGTGCGCGATCTCGACCAGCGCACCAACACCTACCGCGAGGCGGTGGCCAATCTGCGGGCCGCCGAAGCCGCCGTGCAGACCGCCAGGCTCGATCTCGGCTACACCGAGGTCCGCGCCCCCGTGGATGGTCGCATTGGCCGGCTCGACGTCACCGTCGGCAATCTGGTGGTGGCCGGCCCGACATCGCCCGTGCTGACCACGCTGGTGTCGGTCGATCCGATCTATGTCGGCTTCGACGCGGATGAGAACGCGGTCGCCGACGCCCTCACCTCCATTGGCGAGGCCGATGTGCTCAGCCATATCGACCAGATCCCGGTGGAGATCACAACCGCCAGCACCGGCGGCAAGGCGGTGCGCGGCAAGCTGCAATTCATCGACAATCAGGTGGATGCGGCCACGGGCACGTTCCGCGTGCGGGCGGTGTTCGACAATCCCGACGGACGCCTCGTGCCCGGCCAGTTCGCCCGCGTTCGCATGGGCCGCGCCAAGACTGAGCCGGCCCTCGTCATCAATGAACGCGCCATCGGCACCGATCAGGACAAGAAGTTCGTCTTCGTGGTCGGCGAGGACAACAAGGCCACCTACCGCGAAGTGAAGCTTGGCGCGGCCAGCGAGGGCCTGCGGGTGGTCACGCGCGGCCTGAAGGATGGCGAGCGCGTCGTCGTCAACGGCCTCCAGCGCGTACGGCCTGGCGCGGTGGTCGCGCCTGAGGTCGTGCCGATGGAAACCGCCTCCGCCGCGCCGACGGATCCCAACACCTCGGTGGCGGCGCGCTGAGCGCCGCTTGATCGGGGGGAGGACACCATGAATTTTTCGCGATTCTTCATCGACCGGCCGATCTTTGCGGGCGTCCTGTCGGTGCTCATCTTCGTCGCCGGCCTGCTCGCGCTGCGTGTCATGCCGATCTCCGAATACCCGGAGGTCGTGCCGCCGCAGGTCATCGTGCGCGCACAATATCCCGGCGCCAGCCCCAAGGTCATCGCCGCCACCGTGGCGACGCCGATTGAGGAACAGATCAACGGCGTCGAGGACATGCTCTACATGTCCTCGCAGGCGACGACGGATGGCGTGATGACGCTGACCGTCACCTTCAAGCTCGGCACCGACCCCGACAAGGCGACGCAGCTCGTGCAGAACCGCGTCGCGCAGGCCGAGCCGCGCCTGCCGGAAGAGGTGCGTAGCCTCGGCATCACCACGGCGAAGAGCTCGCCGAACTTCATCATGGTGGTGCATCTGGTCTCGCCGAATGACCGGTACGATATCACCTATCTGCGCAACTACGCAGTGCTGAACGTGAAGGACCGGCTCGCTCGCATCTCCGGTGTCGGGCAGATCGAGATCTTCGGCGCCGGCGACTACTCCATGCGCGTCTGGCTCGACCCGCAGAAGATCGCCGAGCACGGCCTCTCCGCCGGCGATGTGGTGAGCGAGATCCGCGCCCAGAACGTGCAGGCCGCCGCCGGCATCGTCGGTGCCTCGCCCGCCATGCCGGGCGTTGATCTCCAGCTCTCGGTCAATGCCCAGGGCCGTCTTGAGACCGAAGAGGAATTCGGCGACATCGTCGTGAAGACCGGCGCCAATGGTCAGGTGGTTCGCCTGCGCGATGTCGCCCGCATCGAGCTCGGCGCCGCCGACTACGCGCTGCGCTCACTGCTCGACAACAAGGCGGCGGTCGGCATCGGCGTGTTCCAGGCGCCCGGCTCCAACGCGCTGGAAATCGCCGACAACGTCCGCGCGACGATGGACGAGGTGAAGAAGACCATGCCGGAAGGCGTGGACTACGCCATCGTCTACGACACGACCCGCTTCGTCGATGCCTCCATCGAGGCGGTCATCCACACCCTGTTCGAGGCGGTGCTGCTGGTCGTCATCGTCGTGGTCGTCTTCCTCCAGACCTGGCGCGCCTCGATCATCCCGCTGCTGGCCGTGCCGGTCTCGATCGTCGGCACCTTCGCGGTGATGTATGTGTTCGGCTTCTCGATTAACGCGCTGAGCCTGTTCGGCCTCGTGCTCGCCATCGGCATCGTCGTCGACGACGCGATCGTCGTGGTGGAGAATGTCGAGCGCAATATCGAGAACGGTCTGTCGCCCCGCGCCGCCGCCTATCAGGCAATGAGCGAGGTGTCCGGCCCGATCATCGCCATCGCCCTGGTGCTGGTCGCGGTGTTCGTGCCGCTCGCCTTCATCTCCGGCCTGTCCGGCCAGTTCTACCGGCAGTTCGCGCTGACCGTGGCCATCTCGACGGTCATCTCGGCGATCAACTCGCTCACCCTCTCCCCGGCGCTCGCCGCGCTGCTGCTGAAGGGCCACCATGCCGAGCCCGACGCGCTGCAGCGGGTCATCAATGCGCTGTTCGGCTGGTTCTTCCGCGGCTTCAACTGGGCCTTCTCGCGCGGCTCGAACGGCTATGGCCGGGGCGTCGGCGGCGTGCTGAAGATCAAGAGCCTGGTCATGATCATCTATGCGGTCATGCTGGGCGCAACCTGGTGGCTGTTCCAGGCGGTACCGGGCGGCTTCGTGCCGATGCAGGACAAGCAGTACCTCGTCGGCTTCGCCCAGCTACCCGACGGCGCCACGCTTGACCGGACCGAGGACGTGATCCGCCGCATGACGGAGATCACGCTGGCCGAACCCGGCGTGGAAAGCGCGGTCGCCTTCCCGGGCCTGTCCATCGCCGGCTTCTCCAACTCGTCCAATGCCGGCATCGTCTTCTCGGTGTTGAAGCCCTTCGAGGAGCGCACCACGCCCGAGCTTTCGGCCGGCGCCATCGCCATGTCGCTGAACCAGAAGTATGGCGCGATCCAGGATGCGTTCATCGCCATGTTCCCGCCCCCGCCGGTGCAGGGGCTGGGCGTGGTCGGCGGCTTCAAGCTGCAGATCGAGGACCGGGCGGGACGCGGCTATGAGCAGCTCGCGCAGGTGACCAACGCCTTCATGGCCAAGGCCATGCAGGCGCCGGAGCTGGTCGGCCAGTTCACCACCTTCCAGATCAACGTGCCGCAGCTCTTCGCCAATGTGGACCGCACCAAGGCCCGCCAGCTCGGCGTGCCGATCCAGTCGGTGTTCGAGACGCTGCAGGTCTATCTCGGCTCGCTCTATGTGAACGACTTCAACAAGTTCGGCCGCACCTACTCGGTCCGCGCGCAGGCGGATGCCGCCTATCGCGCCAAGCCCGAGGACATCGGCAAGCTCAAGGTCCGCTCGCTCACCGGCGAGATGATCCCGCTCGCGGCGCTGCTGAATGTCGAGGCCACCGCCGGGCCGGAGCGCGCCATGCGCTATAACGGCTTCCTCACGGCGGATGTGAACGCCTCGCCCGCGCCGGGCTATTCGTCCGGCCAGGCGCAGGCCGCCGCGCAGCGCATCGCCGCCGAGGTGCTGCCACCCGGCTTCGCGTATGAATGGACCGACCTCACCTATCAGGAAATCCTCGCCGGCAACTCCGCCGTGTTGGTGTTCCCGCTCGCCATCCTGCTCGTCTTCCTGGTGCTGGCGGCACAGTATGAGAGCCTGACACTGCCTATCGCGATCATCATGATCGTGCCGACCGGCATCCTCGCGGCGCTGTTCGGCGTGTGGCTCGGGGGTGGGGACAACAACATCTTCACCCAGATCGGCCTCGTCGTCCTCGTCGGCCTCTCCGCGAAGAACGCCATCCTGATCGTGGAATTCGCCCGCGAGCTGGAATTTGCCGGCCGCAAGCCGGTGGAGGCGGCGATCGAGGCGAGCCGGCTGCGCCTGCGGCCGATCCTGATGACCTCCTTCGCCTTCATCATGGGCGTGCTGCCGCTGGTGCTCTCGAGCGGCGCGGGCGCCGAGATGCGGCACGCGATGGGCGTCGCGGTGTTCGCCGGCATGATCGGCGTGACCTTCTTCGGCCTGTTCCTCACGCCGGTCTTCTACGTCCTGCTTCGCAGGTTGGCGGGCAACCGTCCCCTGCGCCAGCATGGCGAGGCCCATCCCGCACCTCTCCCCGCGGAGTAAGCCCCGCCGCCGGCCGGGAGGAGGCGTCGCGCCTCATCCCGCCCCCCTTGAGGTTCGATGCGAGCCTCCCGGTCGGCAATAATTTACGCTGTCTTGCTTCACACTGTCTTGGGCGCGACCGCCTTCGGGTTAAAGGCCCAGACCAACACCGTCATGATGCTCACCCCGATGATGATGCCCACCAGCCGCTCCACCGGCGGTGCCATGGAAGTCGGCGGGCCGGCGCTGACCATCGTCACCAGATAGGCGATGGCCGACTGCGTGCCGATATAGGCCTGCGCCGATTTGGTGAGGTGGATGCGGGCGAAGCTGAAGACGCCGAGAAACAGCATCGCCGTCCACCACCATTGCAGCGTCGCGTCCAACGCGATCACCAAGAGCGCCGCCGTCCCGCCGATGATGCAGCCGAAAATGCGCTGCGCGCCGCGATGGCGGGTGGCGATCGGGTCGCTGTCCACCACAATGAGGCTGGAAATCAGCACCTGAGGCAGTTGCGGCAGGTCGAACTGGGACCAGGTGAGGATGATGGTCAGCGCGCCCACGGCCGCGACGATGGCCTGCCACAGCGCGTTCTCCGCCGTCGTCGCCGCCTGCTGGGCCACGAGATGGGCGGGAAGCTCGCCCGCGCGCGGCCCCAGCGCCCAGTTGGCCAGCGTGCCGCAGGTCACCCCGATGACGATCTCGTAGCAGCGGTAATGCGCGAAGCTGTAGAGGTCCTGCGGTTGGACCATGGTGTAGAGCATCACCAGCGCGAAGGTCAGCGCGCCATAGAACCAGGCATAGCCATAGGCGCTGCGCTGGCGGCCATAGGTGCCGACACCGGCCGCGATCATCACCAGCGCCGCCTGCTGAAACGGCAGGCCTTCCATGAACTGGCCGATGACATAGCCGGACGAGACCCCGATGAAGGTGCCAGCAATGCGCAGCACGCCCTTGGTGAACAGCGCGTCGCGGTCGACATTGGCAATGATCATCACGCTGAGCGCGGCCCAATAGGGCTCGTCCAGCCCCATATGCAGCGCGATGTAGACGGCGGCGAGGACACCCGAGGCGGTGGCGAAAGCCTGTCGGGTGACGTCATCGACCCCCTTGTCCATGGCGTCAGAACCAGATCAGCACGCGCGCATCCGCGCCATTGAACAGGCCGAGCGTCTCCGGCCAGTCGTCGATGGTGATCTCGATGGGGAAGCGCCGTGGCAGGCGCACCCAGTCAGTGGTCGGGTCGACATAGGGCAGGACCTGCGGGTTGTCCTGTGAGCGCGCCACGCCGGCGGCGATGCCGCTGACCCGGCCATGATGGATCACCCAGGGGTCCGAGCCGAGCGTGAGCCAGACGGACTGGCCGGGCTGGATACGCGCGAGATGGCGCTCGGGCACGTTCGCCACCACGCGGCGGCGATGACCCGTCACCACCGCCAGCACCTCGGTGCCGGGCTGGAGATAGTCGCCAACCCGCGTGGTGAACGGCGCCACGCGGCCCGGTTCCGGCGCGGAGACCGTGGTCTTTGAGAGATCGTACTGCGCCTTGGCGAGCGCCGCCTGCGCCGCCGCAATGGTGGCGATGGCGACCGCGACGCGTCGGTTCGAAACGTCGAGCGCCGCCTGCGCGGTCTGCACATTGGCGGTGGCGGTGGCGACGTCGCGGGTGGCGACGTCAAGGCTCGCCTCCGTGGAGAAGCCGTCGGTGGACAGCGACTTCACCCGCGCGAGCTGCGCCTGCGCATTGGTGAGCACCGCCTGCGCGGAGACGACGCCGGCCTGCGCTGATTTCACCTCGTCGCGGGCGAGGTCAAGATCGGCCTGCGCCTGCTGGAGCGCGGCCTGGGTCTCCTGCACCTTGAGCTGATAGGGCGTCGTCTCGATCGCGAAGAGCAGCTGTCCGGCGGTCACGCTGTCATTGTTCTGCACGGCGAGGCGTGAGACCGGCCCCTCGATCTCCGACGACACCACGACGATGTCGCTCATCACATAGGCATCGGCCGTGTAGGCGAAGTAGCGCACGCTGATCTCGTACAGCGCGAACAGCGCCAGCACGACACCCACGATCAAGCTGACCGGATGGCGCAGCAGGCCGTTGAGCATAGGAACGAATCTCCGTCACCCCGGCCGCCGGGGCGCGGCATCATCGCGGCTTTGCCGGGCGATCTCAATGCAGGGCGGGAACGCGCCGGCGGCGAGGTGCCGCCTCCCCCGCCTCAGGCGCCCGCCAGCGGCTCCGTTAGCGGTGCGGCGGGGAGGGTCAGGGGCAGCGCCAACCGGATGGAGGTACCTGCGGCGTCGCTGATGATGTCCAGCTTCGCGCCGCACATCGCCGCGCGGGTGCGCATATTGGCAAGGCCCCTGCCCTGCCGGGGGGGCGTCGGCGCGCCGAGCCGCGTCGCCAGTCCGCGGCCATTGTCGCTGACGCGGATCCACCCGCCGCCGACGATCGGGGCCGCATGGTCATCAGGCTCCGTGCCGCTGCCGAGCCGCACCAGCACGCGCGTCGCGCCGGAATGCCGGGCGGCGTTGGTGATCGCCTCGTCGAGGATCCGCACGATTTGGATGACGTGCCAGGGGCGCAGTTCCGGGTGAATCGGCAGCCCCTGCTGCTCGGCCTGCCAGTCGAGGCGGATGCCGTGCGAGCGGAGCTGCGCCTGCGCGCGCTCGCGCCAGCTTCCCAGCGCCAGCAGGAGATCGCCGCCCATATCGTCCATGGCTTCGATGACGAGGCGCAATTCCCGCAGCGCCGCGCGCGCCGCCTGATTGATGCGCTCACCCTCGGCACCGCGCTCGCTCAAGGCCACGATGCTCATCAACTGACCGCCGAGACCATCGTGCAGGTCGCGCATGAGCCGGGCGCGCTCGGCGGCAAGCGCGATGGCGCGCGAGCGCTCCTCCTCGCGGGCGAAGCTGGCGCGCACCTTTTCCTCCGCCTCGCCCACCAGTTCGACCATGCGGTGGGCGAAATTGTCCACCTCGTTCAGCGCGTGAGCGAAGCGCCAGGTGAGACCGGCGCCGATGGTGACCAGCAGGAAGGAATAGGAATTGCGCGCGAGGAAGATGCGCCCATGGTGGATGAAGTCGGCCGCCACCAGCATGTCGTAGATCCAGGCGGCGAGCACGACGGTGAGCGCGCAGCTCAGGCTCAGGCTCACCGCATCGCCTTTCCGCAGAGCGCGCTGCGCCACCACGCCGAGGCAGAGACACACCATGATGCCGCCCGCGGGGACGCCAAACAGCGCGTAGACCCAGCGCAGCAGCCAGGGGTCGCCGTAGATGGCGAAGCCGACAATGGCGAGCGCGGGGAGAAAGAGGATGGGCGTCCAGAGCGGCACGCGCCCGCGAAAGAACAGGCTGACGAAGACGAACATCAGCGCCGTCTCGAGCGGCGTGGTCGCTCCCAGCAGCACCGAAAGGCTGGACTGCGGACTTCCAGAGAGCGGGGTGATGGTGAGCCCCTGCACGACGCCGAGGACCATGGCGATGGCGAGCACCCCATAGGCCACATCATGCCGCCGGTTGAGCCACATGATGGCGAGGATCACCGCGAGGATGCCCTGCCACGCCTTGAAGATCAGCGGCAGCGTGGTGAAGAGGAAGCTGCGCGTGCGGAAAGCCGGGCGCAGTTCGCTGCTCGGGCCGACAAACACGCAATCCAGATAGCCGCGCAGCGGCCCCCATACGAACAGCCGCACGGACAGCGTGTTGTCGCCCGCCCGCAGGGTGGCGCTCGGGATCACCGCCATCACCGAGATGTTGTTCAGGTGGCGGTTCGCCTCGGGATCAAGGCGCGTGTCCAGCACGACCTGCCCGTTGATCGCCACCTCCACGGCATTGCCGAAACGCGGCAGCATCAGCGACCAGGGCGTGGCGGCGGCGTCAGGCCAGTATTGGAACGTCGCCGTGAACACCGGCGGGTCGGCCATGGTGAAGGTGGAGGGGAGCGAATAAGGAAGCTGCACCTCCTGCGCATGCCCGTCCTGAACGAGCGTCGCGCTGGTAATCGCGTAGTCGCTGGGCGGCGTCGGTGGCGAGAGGGTGAACAGCCACAGGCAGGCGGACAGCGTCAAAAGCTGGAGCAGAAGGAAAACGCCCGCGCGCCGCCACGGCCCGGCGATGCTCACGCCAGGTCCGACAGCGAGCGCTACCGGATCGATCACAGCCGGATCAGCCCCTGCTGCACGGCCTCGAACACGGCTTCGCCGCGCGTATTCACCTCGAGCTTGCGGTAGATGCTCTTGATGTGACCGGGCACGGTCTGGCGCGACAGGCCCAGATGCTCGGCGATATCGGCATAGCTGAAACCCTTGGCGATGCCCCAGAGAATGTCGATCTCGCGCGCGGTCAGGCGCGCCGTGTTGAGCGTCGGCCGGCGCTCGACCTCCGGGCCCGGCTGGAGGCTGGCCTGTGTGCGGCGCACGATGTAGCGGGCGATGGAGGCCGAGATGGGCGAGTGGCCCAACGCCAGCTCGCGCACCGTGGCGGCGACATCGGTCTGGAAGGCATCCTTCAGCAGATAGCCCGTCGCGCCGGCGGTGATCGCGGCGATCACGCTCTCCTCGTCACCGAGAATGGAGATGACCATGATGTCGGTGCCCGGCGAGTCCCGCCGCACGCGGCGGATGAGTTCGATTCCATGCCCGTCCGGCAATTGCAGATCGGTCAGCAGGATGCGCGGCATGCCCTCATCGAGCTTGGCCAGCGCATCGGTGAGATTGGCTACGCTGGTCACCGCGAAGTCGCTGGCGGCGGCCAAAGCGTCGCTCAGGCGCTCGCGCGTCGGCGCGTCGTCCTCGACGAGAAGGATGTCGATCAGACCTTCGAGCGGCAGCCGTTCGGCCCTTGGCTCCATGTCACGTCCCGCAATGGTGGAAAGCCCGGATCAGGCCGCGCCCGCAGGCGGGCCGAACGATCATGGAAGAGTCGCTGCCCCACGTCCATCATCGGTTGCCTTGTACCACGAGGTTCGTGACCGGCTGCACCGGTGGGCCGGGCGTGTTAGGTGATTTTCGCTATCCATTTTTCGGAACCGAGCGCATGGCCCGCCTTCCGTCCGATCCCTATGACTGGCCGCATGGCGGCGACCTTGCCCCGGCGACCACCGCGCTGATCATCATCGATATGCAGCGCGATTTCTGCGACCCGGCGGGCTATGTGGGGGCCATGGGCTATGACGTTACGCCCGCCGCCGCGCTCATCCCGCGTATTGTCGCCCTGCGCGCGGCCGTGCGCGCCTTTGGCGGCTTTGTGATCTACACCCGCGAAGGCCACCGGCCCGATCTGTCCGACCTGCTGCCGCAGAAGCGCTTCCGCTCCCGTCTTGCCGGTGCCGAGATCGGGGCGCCCGGCCCGCTCGGGCGTCTGCTGGTGCGCGGCGAACCCGGATGGGACATCGTGCCGGAGCTGGCGCCGGCGCCCGGCGAGCCGGTGGTGGACAAGCCCGGTTTCGGCGCCTTCTACGCCACCGATCTGGAGCGCCTGCTGGTGACGCGCGGCATCCGTCACCTCATCATTTGCGGCGTGACGACGGATGTGTGCGTGCATTCGACCCTGCGCGAGGCGACCGATCGCGGCTTCGAGCCGCTGCTCATCGCCGATTGCTGTGCCGCAACGGCCGAGGCCAATCACCGCGCGGCCATCGACACGATCCGCAGCGAGGGCGGCATTTTTGGTGCCGTCTCCGAGTACCGTCCGGTGATCGAGGCACTGGCGCACGTCGCCTGAACCGGGCCGGCCCGCCGGCGCAAGCCTGGGGCCAGCCTGTCGCGGTTCCATCCGGCCAAATCATCATGATTGGCCGGAACCATGCGCATCTCCATCAAGACAACTCTTCTGACGCTCTTCGGCATACTGAGCGTGTTGCTGGCCGCGCTCTGTTTTGAGGCCCTGAACACTTCCTACCGCACGCTGGGCGCCGCCCGCGAAGTGACGTCGCTCGCGCAGATCGACCGCAATCTGTTCGAAGGCCTCGCCAATTTCCGCTTCGAGCGCGGCGAGCTGAACACCGCCCTCACCCTTGCGCCGGCCGAGAATGGCCGCAGCATCGCCAAGGGCATGGAACGCCGTGCCCGCGTGACGCCGGCGGTCGACGCGGCGATCGAGGGGCTCGTCGGTGAGGCCGCCGATCCCGCCTTCAGCGAACTCGGTGCCTCCCTCAAGGCGCAGTTCGACAAGGTGAAGGCACTGCGCGCCGAGGTCGATGCGCAGATCAAGCTGCCGCTTGAGGGCCGGGACAAGACGCTCGGACCGAAGTGGATGGATGAGGGCAGCAAGCTGCTTGCCACGCTCGACAAGACCTCGACCGATATCGAGAGCCGCATCCGCTCGCTGGACCCGGCGCTGTCGCAGCTCATCCTCGCCCGCGCCATGGCCTGGACCACCCGCAACCATGCCGGCATGAGCACGCTGCTGTTCAACGCCGCGCTGGCCCAGAAGCGCGCCTTCTCCGCCGAGGATGTACGCACCCTCACCGTCAACGACGCCAAGGCCGATCTCGCCTGGGCGGCGGTGCGCGACATCGCGGCGGCGCCGAACGCGCCGGACAGCCTGAAGCAGGCGGTCGACGCGGCGCAGGCGAGCTACTTCACCGGCAGCTTCCGCACGCTGCGCGACGGGCTGGTGGCGCGTCTGAGCAGCGGCCAGCCGGCCGATGTCGAGCTCACCACCTGGCGTGAGGCGGTCGAGATCGGCCTCAACAACATCGCCGCCATCGCCGGTATCGCCCTCGACAACCTCGCCAGCACGGCGCAGGCAACCGAGGCGCGCGCCGAGAGCGGCGTCGTGCTCTACGGCATCGTGCTGGCCATTTCCCTCGGCCTCGCGCTGGTCGGCCTGCTGGTGGTCGCCCGCCGCATCGTCGCGCCGATCTCCCACCTGACCCGGACCATGGGCGAACTCGCCAGCGGCAACCTCGCCGCCGAGGTGCCCGGCACCGGTCGTCAGGACGAGATCGGCTCCATGGCGCGTGCACTGCTGGTGTTCAAGGACAGCCTGCTGCGGAACGCCCGGATGGAAGAGGAGGCACAGGAGAGCCGCCGCACGGCCGAACTCCAGCGCCGCCAGGCCATGCTGGAACTCGCGAGTCGCTTCGAGGCGAGCGTCGGCGGCATTGTCGCCCAGGTCAGCACCGCCTCGGAGACCCTGCATCGCACCGCACGGCAGATGTCCTCGGCCGCCGACCAGACCTCCTCGCAGTCCACCGCTGTGGCGGCGGCGGCGGAGGAAGCCTCGACCAACGTCATCATCGTCGCCTCCTCGGCCGAGGAACTCGGCGCCTCGGTCGACGAGATCTCACGCCAGGTCGAACAGTCCGCGGCCATGTCGGCCAGCGCGGTCAAGGAAGCGGAGAAGACCGGCGCGGTGATGCAGGAACTCTCACAGGGCGCCGCGCGCATCGGCGACGTGCTGGAACTGATCAACGCCATCGCCGCCCAGACCAACCTTCTCGCCCTCAACGCCACCATCGAGGCGGCGCGGGCGGGCGAGGCGGGACGCGGCTTCGCGGTGGTCGCCGCCGAGGTGAAGAACCTCGCCGACCAGACGGCCAAGGCGACGGATGAGATCGCGAGCCAGATCCGCGCCATCCAGAGCACCACCAAGGACGCGGTCGGCGTGATCCTCGGCGTCGGCCAGCAGATCCGGCAGATGAGCGACGTCGCGGCGAGCATCGCCACGGCGGTGGAGGAGCAGGGCATGGCGACGCGCGAAATCGTGCGCAACGTCGATCAGGCCGCCAGCGGCACCAACTCGGTGAGCAGCCACATCACCGATGTGGCCAACACCGCCAAGCAGACCGGCGCGGCGGCAGGCGACGTGCTCTCCGCGTCCTCCGCGCTGAACGAGCAATCGCGTCAGCTCCAGAACGAGCTGCAGCGCTTCCTTGACACGGTGCGGGCGGCCTGAGCCAACCGCTCCCGTTGGAATGATGCGCCCCTATAGGGGAAAGAGGCCTATGCCGGCCGGCTCCGCGTGAGCCGGCCGACAGCGAAGAGAGCCAGAACCGCGCCGGACCCTATGAGGCTGGTGATGACGATGGCGAACACCGTCCCCATCATTTCCATCATCACGGCAAAGGCGAAGGGTGCGGTGGCGCCGACGATCAGGCGGATGGCCGTCACCTCGCCCTGACGGGCGCCGAAGCCGGCCGCGCCGAACAACTCCAGCGGCAGCGTCCCGCCGACGATGCTGTACAGCCCATTGCCCATGCCGAACAGCAGGGCAAAGGTGACGGCGCCGATGAAGGAGGGGGCGGTGGTCACGAGCAGCAGCAGCGATGCCGGCAGCAGCCCGGCCGATATCATGGCCAGCGCGAATTGCGGCAAGTCGCGGCCCAGCATCATGTTGACCAGCCGGCTCGCGACCTGCGCCGGGCCGAACAATGTTCCGGCGAGCACCGCCAAGGTTCCGATGCCGAGCCCTCCCAGCATCGGCACCATGTGCACCAACACAGCCGAACTGACGAAGCTCTGAAGAGCAAAGGCCAGGGCCATCAGCACGAAGCCATGCCTGCGCCATGCCTCCGGCAACCGCCCCCGAGCCGATGGCCGCACCACCATGGCCGGCGCTCCCGCCTCCCCCGCGAGGCGCCGCAACGGGCGCGCCAGCCAGAGATGGATCGGCAGGGCGATGAGAAGATGGCTGAGCGCAAACAGAAGATACACCTGCCGCCAGTCCAGCGCGTGCTCCAGCGAGGCGGTGAGCGGCCAGAACAGGGTCGAGGCAAAGCCGGCAATCAGCGTGAGATAGACGATGCTACGCTGAGCCCCGGCGCCATGCCGCTGGCTCAGCAACGGGAAGGCGGCGCCGTACTGCACCAGTGTGGAGGCCATCTCCATGGCGATAAGCGCGAGGGCGAAGACCGGGCCGGAGGGCGCCACCGCACCCGCGACAAGGGTCAGCGCTGCCGCTATCGAACCGGCCGCCATCAGCCGGGCGGCACCGTAGCGATCAATCGCCCGGCCCACAAAGGGCGCGACCAGGCCACCGCTCAGCAAGGCGAGCGAGAGGGCGGCGTAGAGCCACTCCATCGGCCAGCCGAAACCCTGCGCCATCGATGGCGCCAGCAGACTGAAGCTGTAATAGAGCGTGCCGTAGCCGATGATCTGGGACACGCCCAGCGCGGTGATCTCCAGCCGGGGCCGCATGCTCAGATCGACGCCAGCCCGGCGCGGGCGGCGAGCGCCTCCGCCGCCTCCTTGCGCTCGCTGTAGCGGTCGGTGAGATGGCCCGACACGTCGCGGGTCAGCAGGGTGAACTTCACCAGCTCCTCCATCACGTCGACCACCCGGTCGTAATAGGCGGAGGGACGCATCCGGCCGGACTCATCGAACTCCTCATAAGCCTTCGCGACCGAGGACTGATTGGGGATGGTTACCATCCGCATCCACCGGCCGAGCACGCGCATCTGGTTGACCGCGTTGAAGCTTTGCGACCCGCCGCTGACCTGCATCACCGCGAGCGTGCGCCCCTGCGTCGGACGTACCGCCCCCTCGGCGAGCGGTATCCAGTCGATCTGCGCCTTCATCACCGCCGTCATGGCGCCGTGCCGCTCGGGGCTCACCCAGACCTGTCCCTCCGACCAGAGCGACAGCGCCCGCAATTCCTGCACCTTGGGATGATCGGCCGGAACGCCATCGGGCAGCGGCAGACCGTGGGGATCGAACACCCGCGTCTCCGCGCCGAAATGGCGGAGCAGGCGTTCGGCCTCCAGCGCGAGAAAGCGGCTGTAGGAACGCTCCCGCAGCGAGCCGTAGAGCAGAAGGATGCGCGGCGGATGGGTGGACGGGGTTGTCGTCAGCGCCTGCATGGTGGGCGTGACGACATGGGCGTCGACGAGGTTCGGCAGATCCTGCGCCATCAGCGCGGCTCCTGCAGCGGCGCCGCTCGCACCGCCGAGCCGCGCTCGTACCAGCCCTTGGAGCGGTTGACGATGTAGACCACCGAGAGCATCACCGGCACCTCGATCAGCACGCCGACCACCGTCGCCAACGCGGCGCCGGACTGGAAGCCGAACAGGCTGATCGCCGCCGCCACCGCCAGCTCGAAAAAGTTGGAGGCCCCGATCAGCGCGGAGGGGCCGGCGACGCAATGCTGCTCGCCGCTGATCCGGTTGAGCAGATAGGCGAGGCCCGAATTGAAATAGACCTGGATGAGGATCGGCACGGCCAGCAGGGCGATCACCATAGGCTGGGCGATGATCTGTTCCCCCTGGAAGGCGAATAGCAGCACCAGCGTGGCCAGCAGCGAGACCAGTGAAGCCGGGCCGAGGCGCGCCAGTACCCGGTCGAGCGCCGCCGGCCCTCCCGTCGCCAGAAGGCGCCGGCGAAGCAGCTGGGCCACGATCACCGGCACTACGATGTAGAGCACCACCGAGAGCACCAGCGTTCCCCAGGGCACGGTGATGGCCGATAGCCCCAGCAGCAGGGCGACGATGGGGGCGAAGGCGACCACCATGATGGCATCGTTCAGCGCCACCTGGCTCAGCGTGAAATGCGGCTCGCCCTTGGTCAGGTTCGACCAGACGAACACCATGGCCGTGCAGGGCGCGGCGGCAAGAATGATCAGCCCGGCGATATAGCTGTCGATCTGGTCCGCCGGCAGCAGCGGGCGAAACAGCCAGCCGATGAACAGCCAGCCCAGCAGCGCCATGGAGAACGGCTTCACCGCCCAGTTGACGAACAGCGTCACGCCAATGCCGCGCCAGTGGCGGCTGACCTCGCCCAGCGCGGCGAAGTCGATCTTCAGCAGCATGGGGATGATCATCAGCCAGATCAGCACCGCCACTGGCAGGTTCACATTGGCGATCTCCGCCGCGCCGATCGCGTGGAACAGGCCGGGCAGAAAATGGCCCAGTGCCACGCCCGCGACGATGCAGGCCGCCACCCAGAGGGTGAGATAGCGTTCAAAGGTGGACATGACGGCCTCTAGAGCGCGATGGAGCGGGACAGCAGCCGCGCGGAAGCCGGGCAGAGAGCGGCAGCCTGCGGGGTAGCGGCGATGGCGGGCGGCGCGGCCTCACGCGGCTGCGCCTTGAAACCGTTCGTCTCGAACCAGCCGGCGGCGCCCTCGGTGAGCACCCAGGCCTTGCGGGCGCCGAGATCGAAGGCGCGGGAGAGCAGCAGCAGGACCATGTTGCGACCGAGGCCCTGACCGCGCTCGCTATCCTTCACGAGCAGCGAGCGCAGCAACACGTCGTCTCCATACGGCTCGAAGCCGCCATAGCCGATGAGGCGCCCGCCCAGCGTACGGAAGCTGAAGAAGCGCCCGGGGCTGACGGGCAGATCCTGCGTTGGCAGCCCGGCATCGCGCAGGGCCTTGGCAAGTCGCGGCTCCGTCGCGGCCACCTGCTCGTCGCGCAGGAACAGCGTGCCGTCGTCCTTGGCTATGTCGGCGTTGGGGACGACGGGAAGCACGTCGAGCACCGTCTCGGACGGACGGCACAGCTTGACGCCGAGCGGCGAGACCACCAGCGGCCGGTTGATCAGGATCGGATGCGCCATCATCGCGTCGATGAGCTGGGCGTCGGACAGGGCGGGATCGCCGAGCCCCAGTTCGGCGAAGGGTGTGCCCTTCTCGCGTAGCGCCGCGCGCACCGGCTTCCCCGTCCGCGCGAGCAGCTGCTCCAGCAGCGCGCGCGAGGGGGGCGACTTCAGATACTCGACCACATGCGGTTCGATACCCGCATGGCGGATGAGCGCCAGCGCGTTGCGCGAGGTGCCGCAATCGGGGTTGTGATAGATGACGATGTCCATGGGACCGCTCACGCCGCGCTCGTGCGCGGGCTGGTCGCGCCGGAGAGACGGCCGATCTCGGCGAGCCGCGCCTGCAGCGAGACCTTGTCGAGCATCGCCACCGGCAGCGCCGCGAACGCGTCGACCCGGTTCTTCATGTAGCGAAACGCCGTGACGAAGGCGGCGAGCTTCTGCACATCGGTGCCCTCGACCGCGGCGGGATCTTCAATCCCCCAATGGGCCGTGACCGGATGGCCCGGCCAGACCGGGCAGGCTTCGCCGGCCGCGCTGTCACAGACCGTGAAGACGAAGTCCATCACCGGCGCGTCGTGCGCGGCAAACTCCGCCCAGCTCTTCGAACGCAACCCGTCGGTCGGGTAGTCGTAGCTGCGCAGTACCTCGACGGCGAAGGGATTCACCGCGCCCTTGGGCTGGCTGCCCGCCGAGAAGGCGCGGAAGCGCCCCGCGCCATCCTTTGCAAGGATGCTCTCCGCCAGGACCGAGCGCGCGGAATTGCCGGTGCACAGGAACAGCACATTGAAAACACGAGGAGACGTGGTGGCTTCAGCCATGGGTGGCGCCTTTCGCGGGCTCACAGCAGGTGATGGTGGAGAGGGCGGCGACCGCCGGCTGGCACACTTGCGGATGGCCGCCGCAGCAGTCGCGCATGAGGAAGTCGACGAGATCGGCCAGTGCCGGGAAGGCCGCGCTGTAGAGGATGGAGCGGCCCTCCCGTCGCGACGCGACGAGCCCGGCCTGCTCAAGCTGCCCGAGATGAAAGGACATGCGTGAGGAGGATGCCCCGCCCATCGCCTCGCCAATCACGCCGGCGGCGAGTCCTTCCGGGCCGGCGGTCACCAAGAGACGCACGATGCGCAAGCGGGTTTCCTGCGCCAGCGCCCCGAAGGCGGCGATAGCCCGCGCTTCCTCGGCCGAGGCCTCCATAACAACACCTCAATATCTCAACATATATTGATATATTAGACACGGATCCTCGCCGTTTTCAAGCCGTCACGTCGCGGCTTGATCGGCGGCTGGCGGCAATTCGCGCCAAACCCCTTCCTTCGCGGCACCAACAGGCCCATATAGGAAGGGCTTGCCATGTCGGCGGGCCCTTTGAATTGGCAGTTGCCCCGCGCGGCTGCATGAGATGGGATAGGAATTGCAGGTTCTCGTACGCGACAACAATGTCGACCAAGCCCTGAGAGTTCTCAAAAAGAAGATGCAGCGCGAAGGCGTGTTCCGGGAAATGAAAGCCCGCCGCGCCTATGAAAAGCCGTCCGAGCGCCGCAACCGTGAAGACGCCGAAGCGGTGCGCCGCGCCCGTAAGGCGGCCCGCAAGCAGGCAGTGCGTGACGGCCTGATCGCAGCTCCCAAGAAGAAGCCGCTGAACCCGCGCGCACCGCGCCCGGCTGCCCCCTCCGAGGCAAAATAAAGTGGCGTCGGGGTTGTAATAGTGCTTGCAACCCTGTACTGTATCTGCATCGATCTTGGACGTTGAACTTTGTTTTGCGCAGCTTTGCGCGTCGGCGAACTTCCTCTCAAATCGATGCCAGCGTAACGTCTGCGGCCGCGCAGACGAGAAAATATCTATGTCGACTGAAAGGAATTCGTCATGGCGACAGGTACTGTGAAGTGGTTCAACGGCCAGAAGGGCTATGGTTTCATCCAGCCGGACAACGGCGGCCCGGATGTGTTCGTTCATATTTCGGCGGTCGAGCGCGCTGGCATGTCCAGCCTGAACGAAGGCCAGAAGATCTCCTTCGAAGTGCTGGCTGATCGCCGCACGGGCAAGCAGTCGGCCGGCAACCTCCAGGCCGCGTGATCTTTCGTCCCGCGCCTGGTTTTACCGGCGGGCCACCATGCTTCGAGAAGGCCGGGGCTCACCCGGCCTTTTCTGTTTTTGAAGGGAACGAGGGATGACCAAGCCGACCCGCGATACCCCGTTCAAGCCCACGCTCTCGCGCACTGAAAGCAAGGCCGAGGCTGTCTCGCGCATCGCCATGTCGATGATCGAGCAGGAGACCGCGCAGCGCGAAGCCAAGACCGAGCGCCTGAAGCAGGCCCGCCTCGAACGCGAGGCCGCCGATGCTGCAACCCGCCAGATCGCCAGTGAGGCCGCCAAGGCCAGCCCGGCCAGCGCGAAGGCACCCCGCGTCCGCGTCAAGCCCGCCAGCAAGGCCGCGATACCGGCGACCGCCCGCAGCGCCGGCTGAAGACCGCCAGCGGTTCGGATCGCCGCTGCGCCATATCGAGTCGTCCCTTTCTGATCCATGCCGTGCCGACGTGCCGAACTACCGCCAGCCAAGGCGGAAAAGGAGGAGCCCGTGCCGGTACAACTTTGCCCGCCCATCAGCTCGCAAACCGAGCTTCACACGCCGCTCGCCCGCCCTGTTCTCGTGGCGGGGGAGCCCCCGCGCGCCTTCGTGACCATTCTCGACGCGCTCGCCAGCCTGAACGACCATGTGCCCGGAAGCGCCCCGGAGGTTGACGATGTCATCGACAACCTCATTCGGGCGGCCCGTAGCACGGACCGGGAGCTGCTTGTCCGCGCCACCGATAGCTTCGAGCAGGCGCTGCAGAAGTGGTATGCCGTCCCCGTGACGACACCGCGCTGAACTTACCGCGTCGCCGCCACCGAACGCCCGGTCCCCGTTGGCGCCTCGACAACGCAGTCGCGCCCCTGCCGCTTGGCGCGGTAGAGCGCGTTGTCGGCCGCCGCGATCAGCGACGGCGCATCGCCCTCCCCGCCCTCAAGCACGGCAACGCCGATGCTGACGGTCACGGCGCGGCCATCCGGCCGCACGGCGCCGGACGAGGCGATCGTCTGCCGAATGCCGACCGCGAGCTGTCCTGCCGCTTCAGCGTTGCTGCCGGGCAGCAGCAGCGCGAATTCCTCGCCACCATAGCGGGCGATGACATCCTCCACCCGTACGCGCGTCCCGGCCAGCGTGGCGCCAAGGCGGCGCAGAACCTCATCACCGGCGGGGTGACCGAGCTGGTCGTTGATCGCCTTGAAGTGATCGACATCGATCAGCAGCAAGGCCAGCGGTTCGCTGGTGCGCAGGCAGCGCCCGGCCAGACGCAGCAGCGCCTCGTCGAAACCACGGCGATTGGTCAGGCCGGTCAGGGCATCAAGACGTGATTCCTGCGCCAAGTTCTCGTTTCGCCGCCAGAGCTCAAGGGCGTCGAGCGCGATGGCGGCAAGCGCCTGCAGCGGCGCGAAATCGAAGGGCGCGCGCGGGCGCGCCGGCTCGCGCCGGAGCACACAAACGCTGCCAACCGCGAGATCCGGCGTGAGCAGCAGCGGCACGCCGGCATAGAAGCGGAAGGGCAGATGCGGCACGGAGGGGTGGCCGGCGAAGCGCGCATCGGTCTGGAGATCCGGCGACATCAATGGCTCGCCGGAGGCGATGATGTGCTGGCAGACGGAACGGTCACGGGCGATGGTCGACGACAGCCCCGGCCCGCTGCAGGCCTTCATCCATTGCGACGCTCCGTCAATGAAGCTGACGAACGCGACATCGGCGCCGTAGACGTTCTGGGCCAGCCAGGCGATCCGATCGAAGCGTTCATCGCGCGGGGTGTCCATTATGGCGAGCGCCTCAAGAACCGCGAGCCGCTCGGCCTCATTCGCGGGATGATCGGGTACGCGCCACATGCCGTCGATCCATGCTTCCTTACGCTGGGTGACTGACCTAGCACGGCCCATCCCGGAGACGTCGGCGCCCTGATACCGCCGACGTCGCGTTACCGGCCGCCTACTTCCGCCGCAGCGCGTCCAGCAGGGCGGCACCCAGCGCACCGGGCGCCTCGTTCCGGGCCGCCTCGCGCCCGCCACGCGGCGGGTCGCTTCGGCCGGGCCGGGCAGCCTCCGCGCGGCCGGTCGGCGCCTTGTCGCGCGCTGGCTCGCGGCTGGCCTCACGACCGCCCGCGCCACCCGGCGCTGCGTCCTTGCGGAGCGATAGGCTGATGCGCTTGCGCTTGAGATCCACCTCCAGCACCCGCACCTTCACCACATCGCCGACCTTCACCACCTCATGGGCGTCCTTCACGAAGCGGTCGGCGAGCTGGGAGACGTGCACCAGCCCGTCCTGATGCACGCCGATATCGACGAAGGCGCCGAAGGCCGCGACATTGGTCACCGTGCCCTCCAGCAACATGCCGGGCTTGAGATCCTTCATGTCGTCGACGCCGTCCGCGAAGGTCGCGGTCTTAAAGGCCGGGCGCGGATCGCGGCCGGGCTTTTCCAGTTCGGCGATGATGTCCCGCACCGTCGGCAGGCCGAAGCGCTCATCCACGAAGCTGCGCGGATCGATCGCCTTCAGGGCCGCGCTGTCGCCCATCAGCGTGCGCAGATCGCGCCCGCAGGCGGCGACGATCTTGCGCGCCACTCCATAGGCCTCCGGGTGCACGGCGGAGGAATCAAGCGGCTCGGCGCCATCGCGAATACGCAGGAAGCCGGCGCATTGCTCGAAGGTGCGCGGCCCGAGCCGGGCGACGCTCATGAGCTGCTTGCGGCTGGCGAAGGGGCCGTTCGCATCGCGGTGAGCGACAATGGCTTCCGCCAGCGAGGTGCCGAGACCGGACACGCGAGCCAGCAGCGAGGCCGACGCCGTGTTGAGATCGACGCCGACCGCGTTCACCGCATCCTCCACCACCGCGTCGAGCGCGCGGGCGAGATGGTACTGGTCGACATCGTGCTGGTACTGCCCGACGCCGATGGACTTCGGGTCGATCTTCACCAGCTCGGCCAGCGGATCCTGCAGGCGGCGGGCGATGGAGACAGCGCCGCGCAGCGACACATCGAGACCGGGGAACTCGGCGGCGGCCGCCTCGGAGGCGGAATAGACCGAGGCACCGGCTTCCGACACCACGACCTTGATCGGCTTCACCCCGCCCTCGGGCACGGGCAGCATGGCAAGCATGTCCGCCACCAGCTTCTCCGTCTCGCGGCTGCCCGTGCCATTGCCGATGGCGATGAGCTCGACGCGGTGCTGGCGGATGAGGCTGGCGAGCTCGGCCTGCGTGCCGCGCACATCGTTCTTGGGCGGGAAGGGATAGACGGTGGAGGTGGCGAGCAGCTTGCCGGTGCCGTCAACAATCGCCACCTTCACACCGGTGCGGATGCCGGGATCGAGCCCCATCGTGGCGCGCGAGCCCGCAGGCGCGGCCAGCAGCAGGTCCTTGAGATTGCGGGCGAAGACCTCGATCGCCTCGGTCTCGGCGCGGGCGCGCAATTCGCTCATCAGGTCGATGGACAGGCTGAGCGAGAGCTTCACCCGCCAGGTCCAACCGGCAACCTCCATCAGCCAGGCATCGCCCGGCAGGCGCGAGCCGATGCCGCAGGCGTGGGCGATGATCTGCACCACCGGTTTGATCGGCGCGGGATCGTCAAGATCGACCTCGACGTCGAGCGTCAGCACCTCTTCATTGCGCCCGCGCAGCATGGCCAGCGCCCGGTGGCTCGGCATGCCCGCCCATTTCTCCGCATGGTCGAAATAGTCGGAGAACTTGGCGCCGGCGTCCTGCTTGCCGTCCACCACGCGGGCATGGATGACGGCGCGCGCGCGCAGATGGGCGCGCAGGCGACCCAGGAGTTCGGCATTCTGCGCGAACTGCTCGGAGATGATGTCGCGCGCGCCTTCCAGCGCCGCCTTCACATCCGGCACCTCCTCGGTGAGGTAGCCGGCCGCGAGCTCGGCCGGCACCAGCGCGCGGTCGGCGAGGATGGCGTCGGCCAGCGGGCCAAGGCCACGCTCGCGGGCGATATCGGCGCGGTTGCGGCGCTTGGGCTTGTAGGGAAGATAAATGTCTTCCAGCTCCGCCTTGGTAACGGCGCCGGCGATCGCGCCTTCCAGCGCATCTGTGAGCTTGCCCTGCTGGCGGATGGACTCGGTGATGGCGCTGCGGCGGGCTTCCAGCTCGCGCAGATAGACCAGCCGCTCGCCGAGCAGGCGCAGCTGCGTGTCGTCGAGACCACCCGTCACTTCCTTGCGGTAGCGCGCAATGAAGGGCACGGTTGCGCCTTCGTCGAGCAGCGCGATGGCGGCCAGCGCCTGCTGCGGGCGGGCGCTGATCTCCCCGGCGATCTGCTGGGCGATGCGGGCGGTGACGGCGGTATCGGTCGTGGCGCTCATGCGGTTCCCGGAATCGATGGGACAGGGCCGCGACCATAGTGAGGGCAGCCGGCAAAAGCCAAGGCCGCCCCCATCACAGCATCATCAGGCCAGCCAGAAGATCAGTCCCGACAGGGCAAAACCCATCAAACCGACCAATGTCTGCATCACGGTCCAGGTCTTGAAGGTGGTCTTGATGTCCATGTTGAAGAAGCGACCGACCAGCCAGAAGCCGGAATCGTTCACATGCGAGAGCATGACCGAGCCGGCGGCGAGCGCGACGACGATGGCGGCGAGATCCGCTCCCTGATAGCCGGCCGCCTGCACCGCCGGCTGCACCAAACCCGCGGCAGTGATGAGCGCGACGGTGGCCGAGCCCTGCGCGACGCGCAGCGCGGTGGCGATGAGGAAGCCCGCGACGAAGATCGGTAGGCCGATATAGGCCATGCCGTCGGCCAGCGCGTCGCCAATACCGGAAGCCCGCAGCACCCCGCCAAACATGCCACCGGCGCCCGTCACGAGGATGATCGAGCAAACCGGGCCGAGCGCGGAATCCAGCGTGCGCTCGACGCTCGACGCATCGCGCCCACGCCGGGGGCCGAGCACATAGGAGGCGACCAGCACGGCGATCAGCAGCGCCACCGGCGTCGCGCCGATGGTGCGGGCAAGCTGGAACCAGCCGGCGTCGCTGTTCACCCAGCCCTGCGCGCGGGCAAAGTCCAGCCCGGTATTGATGAAGATGAGGACCAGCGGCAGCAACAGAAGACCGACCACCGTGCCGGAGCTCGGCGGGTTCGCCGGCGGCTCGGCCGGCGCGCCGCCGGAGAGGATGTCGGGCACCGGCAGCACCACGCGCTGGCCGATCCAGTGGCCGAACAGCCAGCCGGCGACGATCCAGGTCGGGATGGCGACGGCAAGCCCCACCAGCACCAGCAGCCCGACATCGGCGCCGAGCAGTTCGGCCGCGGCCACGGGGCCGGGATGCGGCGGCACGAAGACATGCATGACGGAAAAGGCGGTCGCGACGGGAATGCCGTAGAGCAGCAGCCCGCCGCCAAGCCGCCGCGCCACGGTGAACACCACCGGCAGCATCACCACGAGGCCGGCATCGAAGAAGATCGGGAAGCCGAAGATCAGCGAGGCGATGCCGAGCGCCAACGGCGCGCGCTTCTCGCCGAAGCGGTTGACGAGGTCATCGGCAAGCGCCTGCGCACCGCCGGACACCTCGAGCAAGCGCCCCAGCATGGCGCCGAGGCCGACGAGCAGCGCCACCCCGCCCAGCGTCGAGCCGAAGGAGGAGGTGATCGTCGTCAGGATCGCCTGCGGCGGGATGCCAGCCACCACGGCGGTGAGCAGGCTGACCAGGATCAGGGCGACGAAGGCGTGGACGCGGAACTGGATGATGAGGACGAGGAGGAGGACGATCGCGCCAATGACGATGGCAAGTAGCGGTCCGATGCCGAGCGTCTGTTGGAAATTTTCCACCCGTCAGCTCCCCGCCTGCACACGCTCGGTCGCGGCGGGATGCGCCGCACGGTCGGTGAGCCCCAGCCCGTCCAGAGCGCGGGCGACGACCTGGTCAGGAGGCACGTCGACGGTGACCTGCACCCCGCGCTCGTCCGCGCCGAGGTCTTCGAGCGTATCGAACTGGGAATCGAGCAGCGAGGGCGGCATGAAATGACCGGTGCGATGGGCCATGCGGTCGGCGACCAGAGCGCGGTCGGCGATTAATTCGACAAAGCGCACATCGGCCTTTGCCTGGCGCAGCGTGTCGCGGTAGGTCCGCTTCAGCGCCGAGCAGGTGATGATGACATTGCGCCCGCCCGCCGCCTCGGCGTCGATATAGGCGCGGATCTTGTCCAGCCAGGGCGCGCGGTCATCATCGTTCAGCGGGACGCCCTTCGACATCTTGGCGATGTTGGCCGCCGGGTGGAAGGTGTCGCCCTCGGCATAGGGCCAGCCAAGGACCTCGGCGAGCATTCTAGCAGTCGTGGTCTTGCCGATGCTCGATGGCCCCATGACGATCAGCGCGATTGCCGCGCCCCTATCCTCACCCACATGCTGCATCATCGGCTCTCCACCTCGACTGTATCCCGAGGTGGAACGCCACGGCGCGCCGCATGGTTCCCCCGCGAGGTAATCGAGGGCGGGCGCTTTGGAAATCTAGGGAAGTCAGCCCGAGGGCTGCTGGTTGGGATCGTCGCTGCCGACATCCGGCAGCATGCCGGTGCCGGGGGTGGCATCCTCGTTGACGAGGTCCGGCCGGGCATGCGGCCCGGCGCTGGGCATGTCCGCGTCGTCGGTCTCGACCAGCGCCGCCGCCTGCTGCCAGTGCTCGATCTCGCGGCCGGTCGGGCAGCCCTCCGCGAGCCACAGCTCGTGCGCCTTCGCCTTGATCTGCTCGTCGCGCTCACTCATGGTCCGGCTCCTCACCTGTGTGAGGCAAGAACACGCGAGGCGCCGACCCGTTCCGCCCGACGGGCGCCTACATCACCGCGCCGAGCTGCCAGGGCACGAACTCGTTGCGGCCATAGCCGAGCAGTTCGGACTTCGAGCGCTGGCCGGAGGCGATGGCGAGCACGGCCTCGAAGATCTCGCGGCCCTTGGCCTCGATCGACACGCCGTCGAGCACATCGCCGCAATTGATGTCCATATCCTCCTCCATCCGCCGGAAGAGGTCGGAATTCGTCGCGAGCTTGACCGACGGGGTGGGCTTGCAGCCATAGGCCGAGCCGCGCCCGGTGGTGAAGCACAGCATGTTCGCCCCGCCGGCCACCTGCCCAGTCGCCGCCACCGGGTCGTAGCCGGGCGTGTCCATATAGACGAAGCCCCGGCGGTCGATCCGCTCGGCGTAGCGATAGACGCCGCGCAGGGTCGAGGTGCCGCCCTTGGCGACCGCGCCGAGCGACTTCTCCAGAATGGTGGTGAGCCCGCCCGCCTTGTTGCCCGGCGAGGGGTTGTTGTTCAGCTCGCCGCCGGCGCGGGCGGCGTACTGCGTCCACCATTCAATAAGATCGACGATCTTGCGCCCGACTGCCTCGCTCTCGGCGCGGCGGGTGAGCAGATGCTCGGCGCCGAAGATCTCCGGCGTCTCGGAGAGGATCGCCGTGCCGCCATGGCGCACCAAGAGGTCGACCGCCGCGCCGAGCGCCGGGTTGGCGGTGAGGCCCGAATAGCCGTCCGAGCCGCCGCATTGCAGCGCCAGCACCAGCTCGGAGGCCGGCACGGTCTCGCGCACGCTGGCATTGGCATAGGGCAGCATCTCGCGGATCTTGGCGACGCCGGTCTCGATGGACTGGCGCGTGCCGCCATTCTCCTGAATGGTCAGCGTCTGGAAATGCGGCCCCTCGACGATGCCGTACTGCTTCATCATGCGCGGGATCTGGAACACCTCGCAGCCGAGCCCGACCACGAGGATCGAGGCGAAGTTCGGGTGGCTGGCATAGCCCCATTGGGTGCGGGCGAGAATATCGAACTCCTCACCCTTGGAGGCCATGCCGCAGCCCGTGCCGTGGGTGAAGGCGACCACGCCGTCAATGTTCGGGTAATCTGCCAGCACGCCCGAGCGCGTCACCGCGTCGGCGATGAAGTCGGCCACCGTCGCCGAGCAGTTCACCGAGGAGAGGATGCCGATATAGTTGCGCGTGCCGACCCGCCCATCGGCGCGACGGAACCCCTGAAAGCTCGCCGGCGCCTCGCCCGGCAAAAGGCCGGTATCGGGCCGGGCCTCGGCGGCGAAGGCATAGTCGCGCTCGAAATCCTGCAGCACGACATTGTGCTCGTGCACCCAGTCCCCCGGGGCGATGTCGGCGCCGGCAAAGCCGATGACCTGGCCGAACTTGCGGATCGCCTCACCTGCGGCAATGGCGCGGGAGGCCACCTTGTGGCCCTTGGGGATCTGCCGCGCGGCCACGACATCCGCCGTGACAGTGGCGCCCGCCGGGAGGCTGTCGACGGCGATCACGACATTGTCGGCGTCGCCAAGGCGCAGGATGCGGGGAACGGCCATGGGCTCAGACTTCCAATATGGCCTTGATGACACCCGCCTCGGGCTTCAGCCAGGCGTCGAACAGGCCGGGCGCCTCGCTCAGCGGGCCGCGATGGGTGTTCAGCGCCTTGGTCGGCACCTTGCCGGCCTCCATCTGCCGGACGACCTCGGCGAAGTCGTCGGCCTGCGCGTTACGGCTGGCGAACAGCGTCGCCTCGCGCTTGTGGAATTCCGGGTCGGAGAAGGTGATGTCGGTGCGCACCACGCTCACCAGCACATAGCGGCCGGCATGGGCGAGGAAGCCGAAGCCGCGCTGCATGGCGGCCGCGTTGCCGGTGGCGTCGATCACCACATCGTAGAAGTCGCCGCCAGTCAGCCGCTTGGCTTCCGCCTCGGCGGAGGCATCGGCGATCAGCATCTGGTCGGCGCCCAGCTCGTTGATGGTGAAGCCGATGCGGTCCTCGCGCAGGTCCATCACCGTCACATGCGCCCCGCGCGCCTTGGCGAAAATGATGGCGGACATGCCGATGGGGCCGGAGCCGACCACCAGCACGCGGTCCTGCGCGGTGATGCCGCCGCGCTTCACGCCATGGGCGCCGATGGCGAGGAACTCGATCATCGCCGCCTCGTCCAGCGAGGCGGAGCCGGCCGGCACGACGTTCTGCACGGGCACGCAGAGGAATTCGGCCATGCCGCCATCGCGGTGCACGCCGAGCACGTTGATGTTCATGCAGGCATTGTTCACGCCCTTGCGGCAGGCATGGCAGGTGCCGCAGGACAGGTACGGCACGATATAGACGTTCTGCCCCTTGGCGAGGCCGCTGCCCGCCGGCGCGCTCTCCACCGTGCCGGAGAGCTCGTGACCCATGACGCGGGGATATTCGAGGAAGGGGTGCTGGCCCTTATAGATATGGAAGTCCGTGCCGCAGATGCCCACCCGGCGGATGCGGATCAGCGCCTCGCCCGCCGCCGGCACCGGCTCGGGACGGCTGATGACCGAGAGGCGGCCGGGTTCTTCGCAGATCAGGGCTTTCATGGCGCGGGCTTTCCGGGGCGGTATCGAAGCGGAGAAATATGCGGCCCGGGGAGAGGCATGGTGCCGGGATCACCGGGCCGCAGTCGGGAGGCTCGTCAGTTGGTGGCCGGCAGGGTCTGCGGCAGCGGCACGCCGTTGTACTTGAGGTAGATCTCGCGCAGTTTCCCATTGGCGAGATCCTGCGCGATCCACTCATTGAGCGCGACGCGCAGCTTGTCCTCGCCCTTGCGCAGGCCGATGGCATAGGGGTTGGTCTTCAGCACCAGCTTGGTCTCGAACGGGTCGTTGGGACGGCGCTGGTTCACCGCCGCCATCACCTGCGGCGAGGAGCCCATCACGTCCACCTGGCCGGAGACCAGCGCGGTGATGAGGGTCGCGTCGTCGTCATAGCGAACGATTTCGGCGTTCTTCACCTGCGCGGTGACTTCCTTGTCGTTGGTCGAGCCGCGCGTGGTGCCGATGCGCTTGCCGGCCAGATCCTCGACCGTCTTGATCGCGGCGCCCTTGGGGGCAGCGACGACGATCTGGATCACGCCATAGGCGTCGGAGAAGTCGATGACCTTCTTGCGCTCCTCGTTCACCGAGAAGGAGGCCATGACGATGTCGGCCTTGCCGGTGAGCAGGAAGGGCACGCGGTTCGGGCTGGTGACCTGCACGATCTCCAGCGGCACGCCGAGATGGGCGGCGAGCAGGCGCGCGCTCTCCACGTCCGAACCGGTCGGCTGCATCTGCGCGTCGGCCATGCCGAAGGGCGGGGAGCCGAGATCGATGGCGACCAGGAGCTTGCCGCGCTTCTTGATGTCGTCGAGCGTATCGGCCTTGGCGAGGCTCGGCAGGCCGAAGCTGCCGGCGAGGCCGGCAATGGCGGTGGCGGTGAGGAATGCGCGGCGGTTCATGGTGCCCTCCCAGGGACGTGTTGGCATTATGCGTTGATGCGGAACCGGCGCCGGATTGGCGTTAAGGGCGCCGGGGATGTCAGAGGCCGGAGCCGACGAACTCGGCGAGTTCACGGGTCTTCGGGCTCTCCAGCATGGAGCCGGGCCCGGTCTCCCAGACCTTGCCCTTGTGCATGTAGACGACCTGGCTCGCGACCTTGCGGGCGAAGGCCATCTCATGGGTGACGAGGATCATCGTCATGCCGCCGCGGGCGAGGTCTTCCATGACCTTCAGCACCTCGCCGGTCAGTTGCGGATCGAGCGCCGAGGTCACCTCGTCGAACAGCATCAGCTTGGGCTGCATGGCGAGCGAGCGGGCGATGGCGACGCGCTGCTGCTGGCCGCCGGAGAGCTGCTCGGGATAGTGCCCGGCCTTCTCCGCGAGGCCGACGCGGCGCAGCACGTCCTGGGCGAGATCGCGCGCCTCGGCCTTGCCCACCTTCTTCACGCAGCTCGGCGCCAGCATGATGTTCTGCTCGGCGGTGAGGTGCGGGAACAGGTTGTAGCTCTGGAACACGATGCCGACGTCGCGGCGCAGCGAGCGGCGGTCGAGCTTGGGGTCGTGCACGGCGTGGCCGCACACGTCGATCGTGCCGTCGTCGATGGTCTCCAGCGCGTTGATGCAGCGCAGGGCCGTCGACTTGCCGGAGCCGGACTGGCCGATCACTGCCGCCACCTCGCCGCGGCCGACCGTGAAGGTCACGCCGTCCAGCACCTTGTGGGCGCCGAAGCTCTTGTGAACGTTCTCGAGTTTAACCACGGCCGACATTGAGCTTCCTTTCCAGCCTCCGGCTCCAGGTCGACAGCGGGAAGCAGATCGCGAAGTAGATCGCCGCCACGACCATGAAGACGGTGAAGGGCTCGAAGATCGAGTTGTTGATGAGCTTGCCGGCCTGCGCGAGTTCGACGAACCCGACCACGGAGGCCAGCGAGGTGTTCTTGACGATCTGCACGAGGAAGCCGACCGTCGGGGGCGTGGCGATGCGCATCGCCTGCGGCAGGATCACCCGCGTCATGCGCTGCCAGGGGGTGAGCGCGAGGCACTCGGCCGCCTCCCACTGGGTCTTCGGCACCGATTGCAGGCAGCCGCGCCAGATCTCGGCGAGGAAGCCCGACGCGTAGATGGTGAGGCCTAGCCCCGCCGCGAACAGCGCCGGCACTTCCTGGAAGCCGACAATGGCGATGCCGAAATAGATCAGGAACAGCAGGATCAGCAGCGGCGTGCCCTGCACGATCTGGATGTAGCCGATCGCCGCGTAGCGCAGCACGCGGTTCGAGGAGATGCGCATAAGCGCCACGGTGAAGCCGACCAGGCCGCCGCCGATGAAGGCGATGGCGGACAGGCCGAGCGTCCACAGCGCGGCCCAGCCGAGGAATTGCAGGTGGATGAGGCTGAAACTCGGCATGGATCAGACCCTCACAGCGCCGTGCCGAGCTTGCGCCGGCGCACGAACACCACGAGGCCGAACAGCCCCAGCGCGATGCGCACCACGAAAGACAGGGCGAGATAGATCAGCCCGACCACGATGTAGGTCTCGAAGGACCGGAAGGTGTCGGACTGGATGCGGTTGGCGACGGCGGTGAGTTCCTCCGCCGAAATCTGCGAGGTGATGGAGGAGGCCAGCATCAGCAGCACATACTGGCTGGTCAGCGCCGGATAGACCCGCTCGATCGCCGGACGGATAATGACGTGCCAGTAGATCTGCGGCCGCGACAGGCCGAGGCAGTCCGCCGCCTCGAGCTGCGACTTGTGCACCGACTCGAGGCCGGCACGGACGATCTCGCAGGTATAGGCGGCGACGTTCACCACCAGCGCGATCACCGCCGCCATGTTGGCGGACACCCGGATGCCCAGCGTGGCGATGCCGAAATAGACGATGAACACCTGCACCAGCAGCGGCGTGTTGCGGATGATCTCCACATAGCTCGCCACCAGAAAGCGCACCCAGCGCGGCCCATCCGACCGGCCGATGGCGCAGAGCGTGCCGAGCACGAAACCGAGCACGGTGGAGACCGCGGAAAGCTGCAGCGTGAGCCAGGCGCCCTGCAGGAATTCCGGCCAATAGGCCCAGAGCGAACTGAAATCGAACTGATAGGTCATGCCACCGGCTCCGCGCTGTGCAGGGCGACGATGGCCGACAGCACCGGGGTCGCCGGAGCGCCGGGCTGGCCGGCGATCCAGTCGAGGAAGGCGCCCAGCCGCCGCTCGACTTTCACCGCGTGGTTCTGCGCGATGTCGGCGATGCGGTGATCGAGGAACGGGTTGCGGAAGCGGTCGAGCGTCACGCCGACATAGGCGCGGGCTTCCGCTTCCATGCCCCGCGCGGCAAAGCCGGGGATGACCTCCTGCGCATAGAGCGCGTCGAGCCGTGCGCGGATGGCGTCATCGGCGAGGATGGCCCGCACCGTCTCGCCCGGCGCCCTCCCCTCGCTTGCCCAGATCTCCGCCAGCACGGTGTGGCCGAGATTGAGGATGTGCAGCTTGAGCCGCTCGAAGGGCTCGAGATCGTCGGTCAGCGTCACGCAGGGATGGCTGAACGGCAGGTCGAGGCCGGCGCGGCGCTCGATGGCCCAGAGCGCATAAGGCTCGGCCACCGCGCCGACCGGCTCGATCGGCTCGGAGACGATGCGGTCGACCAGCGTGTTGGCGAAGATCACCGAGGTCGCGATCCAGTCGCCGAAGGCGGCCGGCGCGCCGCTGGTGGCGGCGAGCGCCTGCACGGCGGCGCCGAGCACCTCGCCATTGCGGTTGATGAGTTCGCAGGGCAGCACGGTGAGCGCTCGCCCACCCGCTTGCCAGCGGGCATGAAGCAGCGCGGTCAGCTTGCCGGGGAAGGAGACCGGCACCGCGCCCGACAGCAGCGCCGGGCCCTGATCCTCATCGGCGACGCGGTAGCCGGCATCGCCCATATTGGAGACGACGATCTCCGCCTCCTGCGCGAAGAGGCGGGTGAGCGCCGGCCAGTCGGCGGCGGCGGACAGGCCCTGATCGACGGCGGTCACCTGCACGGTCCGCTCGACCGGGGCGCCCTCGACCATGCCGCGAATGATCACCGGATAGCCCTCGGGACGGCCAAAGGCGGCGACGCGGCCGGCGCGATCGGCCGAGCCGGAGGCCTGCACCACGGTGATCGGGCCGATGTCCTGCCCCTGCTGGCGCGCCTCATGGACGAACAGCGCCACATGGGCCTGCAGGAAACGGCTGGTTCCGAACTGAAGGATACGCCGGGTCACGCGGGCAGCACCCGGCCTGCTCCGCACGGACGGACCGCGCGGACATCGACAGGCTGGCAGGCACACGGATTTCGGCTGTCGCCGTTGAGCAACATGATCGCTTCCTCACCCAAGAATGGTTCTTATTGGCCGTCTTTTAAATACAAAAATCCACGCTGGACGCGCGCTGTCAATCTGTTTTTAATGTAAAAAAAACGGCACGCTTCGTACGACGCCGTTGGGGAGACGCAAAGGGGCCGGCCGGGCATGAAGGGAAACTCCGTCTTCAAGAGCAGCTTTAACCGCTGCCTTCGGCGTTTGTCGGGGCTGTCGGTGGGCGCCATCCTGCCGTCAGAAAGCGAGCTGGCGCAGAGGCTTGAGGTCAGCCGCACCACCGTGCGCGCGGTGCTGGCCGCGCTCGACGAGCAGGGCATAGTCAAAGGCCCCGCCGGCCAGCGCAGCCTCGCCCGCCACCCGGGCGAGGGTGACTATTTCCCGGACACGCAGACGCTCTCGGCCGGCGCGGCGGTCGAGCGGCACTTCATGCAATGGATCCTGCAGGGCGACTTCCGCGCCGGGCAATTGCTGAACTCCGCCGAGCTCGCCCGCCAGTTCGGCACCTCGACGACGACGATCCGCGAGCACCTCGCCCGCTTCCAGCATTTCGGCCTGCTGGAGCGCCGCCCCAACAGCGCCTGGCTGTTCAAGGGGGTCACCCCGGCCTTCGCCACGGAAGTCTACGATGTGCGCGAGCTGTTCGAGCTGCGCGCCACCCGCAGCTTCATCGAGCTGCCGGACGATTCCCCGCCCTGGCGCGAGCTCGACGCCATCGAGCAGGATCACCACGCCTTGCTCGCCAATATCGACACGGACTATCCGCGCTTTCCCGCGCTGGACGAGCGGCTGCACCGGGTCATCCACGAGACATCGGAGAACCGCTTCATCATCGACTTCTACGACGTGATCTCGACCCTGTTCCACTACACCTATCAGTGGAACAAGGGCGACGAGAAGCAGCGCAACACCACCGCGCTGCTGGAGCATCTCGACTACATCCAGGCGCTGCGCAGCCGCGACCCGCGCGCCATCGACGCGCGCTGCCGCAAGCACCTGCGCACCGCCCGCGCTACCCTTCAGCGTTCCATCAGATTCGGGCCGTTCCCTGATGACGCGCCCGCCGGAGTTGCCCCGTGAGCCAGCTTTTTGTCAGCATCGGCGAATGCATGATCGAACTCGCCGTTACCGCCGAGGGGCTGTACCGGCGCGGCTTCGCCGGCGATACGCTGAACACCGCCTGGGGCGTGCGCGGCCTTTCCGGCCCCGATGTCCGCGTGCGCTACCTCACCTGCGTCGGTGACGACACGCCGTCCGACGAGATGGTCCGTTTCATCGGCGACGCCGGCATCGACACCCGCCATATCGGCCGCGTGCCCGGCCGGCCGGTGGGGCTCTACATGATCGCGCTGCAGGGCCATGAGCGCACCTTCACCTATTGGCGCGACACCTCCGCCGCCAAGCTGCTCGCCGCCGATCCCGCAATGCTGCGCGCCGGCCTCGCGGGAGCGCGCTGCATCTACTTCTCCGGCATCACCCTCGCCATCCTCGCGCCGGAGCACCGCGCGACCCTGTTCGAGGCGCTGGCCGAGGCGCGGGCGGCGGGCGCAATGATCGCCTTTGACGCCAATGTACGCCCGCGCCTGTGGGCGGGGCCGGACGCGCTGCGCGCCGGCATCGAGGCCGGCTACCGCGCTGCCACCATCGCCCTGCCGACCTTCCCGGACGAAGCTGGCCTGTTCGGCGACGCCACGCCGGGCGACGCCGCCCGCCGCATCGCCGGCTATGGGGTGGAGGAGATCGTGGTGAAGGACGGCGCCGAGCCCTGCACGCTCGTCACTGGGGGCGAGACGCTGAGCCTTCCGGCCGAGCGCGTCGACCAGCCGCTCGACACCACCGGCGCCGGCGACAGCTTCAACGCCGGCTATATCAGCGCCCGCCTTGCCGGCCACCCGCCGGCCGAGGCCGTCGCGCACGCCCACCGCGTCGCCGCCGCCGTCATCGGCACGCGCGGTGCGCTGCTCGACATGGCAGCACTGAGGGTGTTGGCGGCCGGATAGGGGGCCGGCGGCGCTTGCCCTGGGCCTATTCGTCCCACCGGATCAGGCATCGCCCGCTGGTCAGATCCGCCAGCAGCCGGTCCACGCTGCCGGCCTCCGCCTGCGGCGCAGACACGGCGAGGATCGCGCCACTGTCAGTGAAGGTCTGAACCGTCACCAGCACGCCCGCCAACGCGCCGAGCCTCGCCTGCACCAGCGCGAGATCGCTGAACCCGCAGGTGAGCGTGCCGGCGACGGTCGCGATGAGCGCCACCTTGCCGGCCTCGCGCACGCACAGCGCCGCGGTGCCGCCATAGGCCCGGATCAGGCCGCCGCTGCCCAGAAGGATGCCGCCGAACCAGCGCGTGACGACAATGGCGACATGATCGAGGTGTTGCCCGTCAATGGCCGCGAGGATCGGCTTGCCGGCGGTCCCGCTGGGCTCGCCATCGTCGTTGAAACGGTAGCTCTGGCCGATGCGCCATGCCCAGCAATTGTGATTGGCCGCCGGGTCCGACTGTGCCGCGATGAAGGCCTTCGCCGCCGCTTCGTCCGCCACGGGACCGGCAATGGCGATGAAGCGGCTCTTCTTGATTTCCTGCTGGCAGCGAGCAGGTTCAGCGAGGGTGAAGCGTGCGACCATGCGCTCGTCTACCATGACGGACGGCCGCGATCTCCCCGCCCTGCCCTCCATACGCAGGAAGCCCGGAGCCGCTGCCGGTCCCGGGCTTCACATCGCAGATGGCAGGCTTTTCGTGCGTGCTGTCAGGCGGCGCGGCTGGCCGACAGATTGACGTCGCCGCGCACCTCGACCTCGATCTCGAGGATCGACATCGGCGTGCCGCGTTCCAGGCGCACCTTCACATTGTCCTGCTCGCAGGGCACATGCTTGGCGACCACGGCCAGGATGTCCTCGCGCAGGCGCGAGAGCAGATCGTCGCCGCCCAGCACCTGGCGCTCATGCGACAGCAGGATCTGCAGCCGTTCCCGCGCCTGGGGGGCGCTGCCGTGAGAGAAGAAGCGTTTCCACAAGGTCATGCCGCCCTCCGCAGGAGCTTGCTGAACAGACCACCACGCTGCCGCGGCAGTTCCATGGCGACGTCCTCGCCCTTGAGGCGCCGCGCCGCGTCCTGATAGGCGCGGGCCGGCGCGCTGTTCGGGTCATGGATGGAGACCGGGACGCCCATATTGGACGCCTTGAGCACGTCATTGCTCTCGGGGACGATGCCGAGCAGCGGCAGCGACAGGATTTCCAGAACGTCCTCGGTCTTCAGCATGTCACCGCGCGCCGCGCGGACCGGATCGTAGCGGGTGAGCAGCAGGCGCTTGTCCACCGTCTCGCCGCGCTCGGCCCTCAGCGTCTTGGAATCGAGGATGCCGACGATGCGGTCGCTGTCGCGCACCGACGAGACTTCCGGGTTGGTGACGACGATGGCGATCTCGGCATGGCGCATGGCGAGCGTCGCGCCGCGCTCGATGCCGGCCGGGCTGTCGCAGATGACCCAGTCGAAATGCTGCGACAGCAGGCCGATGACCCGGTCGACGCCTTCTTCCGTGAGCGCATCCTTGTCCCGCGTCTGCGAGGCCGGCAGCAGGAACAGCGAATCCAGCCGCTTGTCCTTGATCAGCGCCTGCGGCAGCCGGGCATCGCCCTGGATGACGTTGACGAAGTCGTAAACGACCCGGCGCTCGGCGCCCATGATCAGGTCGAGGTTGCGAAGCCCGACGTCGAAATCGACGACGACAACCTTGTCGCCGGTGCGGGCCAGGGCAGCGCCGATGGCGGCGGTCGTCGTCGTTTTACCGACGCCACCCTTTCCCGACGTGACTGTGATGATCTTAGCCATGTCTTGTTTCGCTCCTAAAGCGCTGTAATTCGCAGGGTCTCGTCTTCGGTCGATACGCGGACCGCCTTGCCCCGGAAGGCGTCGTCAATGTCCTCAGCGGTGCGGTAGATGCCGTCCACCGCCAGCAGCTCGGCGTCGAGCTTGGTGCAGAAGATCTGCGCCGTGGCGCCGAAGGTCGCGCCGGCGATGGCACGGCCAGCGAGGGTTCCGTAAACATGGATCGAGCCGCCGGCGATGATCTCGGCGCCGGCGCCGACCGAGCCGATAATCGTCACATCGCCTTCGAGGCAGACGATGGACTGGCCGGAGCGCACGCGCCGCTCGACCAGCAGGTTGGCCGGCTCGACGGGCTTGCGCGGCGGTTCCGGGGAAACCGCGACGTCGATCATCGGCAGCGTGCTGTCACGCCCGCCGCGCAGGATGGGCGGCATGGCGGCATCCACCAGGCTCGGACGGACGCCTTCGAGCCCGACCAACCGGACGCCGCGCGTCGCCAGTTCGCCGATCCAGCGTTCGACATCGGGCTTGCTCTGCGCCGTGTCGGCGAGGTCCAGAACGACGGTGCGGCCCTTGAAGAAACCGGGGGAGCGCTGCAGCCACACGTCGAAATCGACCAGCCACGCCTCCAGCGGCACATCGGCCACCAGCGTCATCGCCATGAACGAGCGTCCACGGAAACGGATCGACGGCCCGGTTTGACTGACAGCGTTCACGAAACGAATCTCCCCAACTGAGGGATAGATTCAGTTAATCTAGGTTAACGAGTGGTTAATCGACCGCGTAATCTCCACTGCCGGAGGGTTCCGGTATCTTCGGCACGTGCGGCACCTGCCGCCGAGGACAAGCGTCGATGGACCACCTAATCGCGCGCCGGATAGGGGTATAAAAATACCTAACATCCAGCCGAAGCTGGCATGCTTTGAGGTCAGCTAAGTCAAATAAATTTCAGGGTTTCTGAGCTTTGGCGAGCTACCCAAAGCGAGGAAATGGTGCCAGGGACGGCGCCAAAGAGGAACCACATTCCAAGGTGGTTACGGACAAGTGGGACGCAAAATCGGCCACTGATCCGAAAGGCTTTTCCGATGGGGTATTCCCACCGGAGGGCGACGACGAATGACCGCCAATATCGTCGATCACGAGGGCGGACATGCGGCTCGGAAGCGAGCCGACATCGATCAGTCGATCCTCAGTATTGTTTTCCCTGAGGAGGCGACTAGCGCGCCGGCGGCATCCAATCGGAACAAGTCGGTGCCCTCGCCCAAGCCGGGAAAGCAGCCCATTTCCGGCTGGCTCGCGGACTGCACAAAGGACGATAAGGGCCAGCCGCTCGGCAACCTAGCCAACGCGGCGCATGCTCTGCGCCACGATCCGGGCGTCGCCAAGATCTTCGCCTATGATGCCTTCCGCTCGTCATTGATCCTCGAAAGCCCGGTGCCTGCGCCCGGCGAGGGTGATGCGCTGCCGGATGACGACTTCCAGCCGCGCCAGGTGTGCGACAACGACGTGAACCGCCTGCAGGAATATCTGCAGGACGGCGGACTGCCGCGCCTCGGCAAGGACACGACTTACCAGGCCGTCGACATCATCGCGCACGAGCGCGCTTTCCACCCCGTGCGCGATTACATCGAGGCGCTGGTTTGGGACGGCCAGCCGCGAGTAGTGACCTGGCTGCAGACCTATCTCGGCTGCGAGCCGACGCTCTACACGTCGCAGATCGGCAGCATGTTTCTTATCGCCATGGTGGCCCGCATCTTCGAACCGGGCTGCAAGGCGGACTACATGCTGGTGCTGGAAGGACCGCAGGGCGCGATGAAGTCGAGCGCCTGCAGGATCCTCGGCGGCGAGTGGTTCTCGGACAACATGCCAGACGTGACCAGCGGCAAAGATGCGAGCCTGCATCTACGCGGCAAATGGCTGATCGAGATTGCGGAGCTGTCCGCTATCGGCAAGGTGGAAGACGCAGCGCTCAAGGCGTTCATTACCCGCGCCGTGGAGCGCTATCGGCCGCCCTATGGGCGCATGGAGGTCGACCAGCCTCGTCAGTGCGTATTCATCGGCACGACGAACAAGTCGACGTACCTGCGTGATGAAACGGGCGGGCGGCGCTTCTGGCCGGTCAAGGTCGGGAAGATCGATCCGAATGCACTGCTTCGCGATCGCGACCATCTCTTTGCCGAAGCGTACCAGCTCTATCTGGCAGGTCGTCGATGGTGGCCAAGCGCGGATTTCGAGCGCGAGCACATCAAACCTCAGCAGGAAGCCCGCTTCGAAGCCGATGCATGGGAGGAGATCATCGGCCCATGGCTGCTCGGCAAGACGCGCGTCACCGTCAAGGACGTGGCCCTCTACGCCCTGAACATTGAGACACCGAGGATCGGCACGGCCGATCAACGGCGCATCGCCGCCTGCCTCGAACGCCTTGGCTGGGGCCGTGTCCCCCGTGGGCCGAATGGCGAGCGCTGGTTTGGGCCGATCGAGGGAGGCGGACGGTGAAGCTCAAGAGCCAATTGCGTCTGACGCACCCCGACGCACTGACGCACTCCGACGCAGTTTCCATAAACCGTACGTGCGTACACGCGCGCGCACACGCACCCCCCTCATATACAGAACTGCGTCGGAGTGCGTCAGTGCGTCAGTGTCCGTCGGGAACCACTCGCGAATTGACTGGGCAGGCGCTGGAAGAGCTGGCGAACCGAGTTCGCAGCCTCGTTCCCTCGCATCGTCACCCCGAAGCCTTCCACGAAGCCAAGTCGGAGATCGAGGCGGAGCTGCGGCGGCTGTCGCGGGTCCTCCCCACAGGGAGGCATACGGGTCGGGCCGAGCGCAGGACTTCGCTAGACGGAGGGGATTTGAGCCCTAAAGTCTCCGGCTTGAGAAAGGGTTGAGGATGCAGGATTTGCATAGCTCTCCCCTGTTCGGTGACGTGACCGGCAAGCCAGCGGAAACCCTCTCCAAGAAGGGCTTCGCCGAGGCGATCGGCGTCTCGGCGGGCCGCGTCTCGCAACTCATCGCCAGCGGGCTTCCCGTCGAGCCGAACGGGCGCATCCATGTTGCGCGGGGCAAGGCGTGGGTGGCCGAGAACGTCGACCCGAACCGGCGGCGCGCCTCGCTCGAAATGCCTTCCGCACCGTCCGCCCTTGTCTCGCATCGTGCGGTACGCGACGCAGCGGAGGCGGAGATCGCCCGGCTAAAGGCCGAGCGGATGGGGCGGACGCTGATCGACCGGGCCGCGACGCTCCGCACCATCGAGAGCCGCGCCCGCCTCGAGCGCGACGCCTGGCTCGGCTGGGTGAACCGTGCGGCACCGGAGATCGCTTCCACGACCGGCGCCGACCTCGCCGCTACCGTCGCCGTGCTCGACCGGCTGGTGCGCGCCCAGCTCGTCACCCTGGCCGATTTGCCCCTGGAGGCATTCTCCGATGACTGACCTTGCGCAGATGACGCTCGCAGAACTCACCGCCGAGCTGGTGGACGCGGCCTGGCGGCAGGGGCTGCGGCCGGAACTGCAGATGACTGTGACCGACTGGGCGGACGCGAACCGCACCCTGCCGGGCACCAATGCCGAGCCGGGCCCGTGGCGTACCTCCCGCGTGCCCTATCTCGCCGAGATCATGGATTGCCTTTCCACAGCCTCCCCCGTCGAACGGGTGGTGCTGATGAAGGGCGCACAGACCGGCGGCACCGAGGCGGGGCTCAATGCCATCGGCTATTGGGTGGCCCACGCGCCGGGGCTGATCCTCGCCGTGTGGCCGTCGATCGACATGGTGCGCCGCAACTCGCGCACCCGCATCGAGCCGTTGATCGAAGGCACGCCCGCGCTGCGCTCGCGCATCGCGCCGGCTCGTTCCAAGGATCCAGGCAATACGGTCGGGCTGAAGGAATTTCCCGGAGGCGCGCTCATCATGACCGGCGCCAACTCCGCCACCGGCCTGCGCTCCACCCCGGCGCGCTACCTCGTGCTTGACGAGGTGGACGCCTTCCCGGCCGATGCCGATGGCGAGGGCGATCCGGTAGCGTTGGCGGTGCAGCGCACGGTGACGTTCAGGGGCCGGCGCAAGATCTTCCTCATCTCCACCCCGACGGAGGCCGGGGTGTCGCGCATCGAGAAGGCCTATGCCGAGAGCGATCAACGCCGCTACTTCGTGCCCTGCCCGCATTGCGGCACGCACCAGGCACTAAGCTGGCGCGGCGTGACTTGGCCAGAAGGCGAGCCGCGCAAGGCGTTCTATACCTGCGCGGCCTGCGGCGGCGTGATCGAGGAGGCGGACAAGCCGGCGATGCTGGCGAAGGGCGAATGGCGCGCCACGGCCGAGGGAGACGGGCTCACCGCTGGCTTCCACCTCTCCGCGCTGTACTCGCCCTTTGAAAGCTGGGGAGAGATCGCCGCCGATTTCCTCACGTCCAAGCGCGACCCGGCGCGGATGAAGACATGGACTAATCTGAAGCTCGGCGAGGCCTATGAGGACCGGGACATGGCACCGCTGGCGCCGGACACGCTCGCCGCCCGTGGCCTCCCCTGCGATCCGCCATGGACTGAGCTTCTGCCGGAAGGCGTCGCCGTCATAACCGCCGGCGTTGATACCCAGGACGACCGCATCGAGGTGGAGTTTGTCGGATGGGGGCGGGGCGAGGCCAGCTGGTCGCTCGACTATGAAATCATCCATGGTGACACCTCGCGCCCGGAAGTGTGGGCAGCGCTTGACCGGCTTCTCGCCCGGCGCTTCCGCCACCCGAAGGCTCTCCCCGACCTTCCCGTGCTCGCCGTCGCCATCGATTCCGGCGGGCACCGCACCGACCAGGTGATGCGCTTCTCCGCCGAGCGGCTCAATCGCCGCATATGGGCGATAAAGGGCCGAGGCGGGCCGGGCGTGCCGCCCTGGCCGAAGCGCCCGCCCAAGCTGCGCAGCGCCAGCCTCGCGCCCGTCCACATTGTCGGGGTCGACACGCTCAAGCACGGGCTGCTCTCGCGCCTGCGCATCGACGATGGCGGCCCCGGCGCCTGCCACTGGCCAGCCGAGCGTGATTATCACTGGTTCACCGGCCTCGTCGCCGAGCGCCCGGTGCGCCGCTACACCAAGGGCGTAGCCCGCATCGAATGGGTGCCGGACCCAGGCGTGCGTAATGAGCCGCTGGACTGCCGGGTTTACGCCACGGCGGCGCTACATGGGCTTTACGCCGCCGGGATGAGCCTGGCGGATATGGTGGGAAAGGCCGAGGGGGCGGAGGTGCGGGCTGGGATTACCGGGCCGGAGGTTGCCGGCGACGTGGCGCGCAGGGCGCCGGCTGTGGTGCGGTCGAGCTGGGTGGGGTGAGGGGCCGAAATCAACCGGCGTCCCCCGTGACGTTGGACCACTCTCGCGATTGCTGCGCCTCGTTAACTCTGCCGTAGGGCCCAATTCGTGACTACGACACGGACACAGCGACGAGGATGTCTGTTGTAACGCATAAGCCTGCGGCTGCCCGGACATGGGAGGCCGCGAGAACGCTCCAATCCACGAGTCCCCATTGGAACTAAAATCGTGTTAGCCTCCTTACGCCAAATGCGGAGCTGCCCGTGCTTACATCACTGACCGTAGAACGCTGGAAAAGTATTGGATCAGCAACACTAAATATTGATCCAATAACTATTTTGATTGGAACAAATTCTAGCGGAAAATCAAATATCCTTGACGCGCTTTCGTTCCTTAACCGAATTGCGAATGGCGCGATGATTACTGCAGCTCTGCAGGGCGACACGGCATTTGCGCCGCTCCGCGGCGGCATCGAGTGGGCCCCTCAACGACCTGGGGATATATTTTCCATTGGCGTAACGTTGCGGGCAAATGACATACAAGATTTAGAATACAAAATAGAATGTCGAATAAATCAAAAGCAAGGTGAGGTTACATCTGAACAGCTCCATCGAATCCGATATCGACTTGACAAGAACGGAAGAAGGGGCTCAAAGCCGAGCAGGGTTGCACTGTTCTGGACTGATCCAGTCGCCCCGGAAAGTCCCACCATTACCGCTAGGCTCTACAATTCAAAGCGGGGAACCCCTCGCCAACTTAGCCGCGCTAGCAGCGTGCTTTTTCAGTTGTTTGGACAGCAGGCCTTAGCCGACACCAAAGAGGGGGTCGATCTGGCCCTTGCCGCACTTCGCAGCATCTTCATACTTGATCCTATCCCCTCTCATATGCGTGGCTTTTCACCGCTAGCGGACCGCCTTCTGCCAGATGCAGGAAATATTGCGGGCGTTCTGGCTGCTCTTCCCGATGAAACGAAAAGGGCGGTCGAAAGCACACTTACAAAATATGTCTCCAAGCTGCCTGAACGTGACATCAATAAAGTTTTTGCGGAAACTGTAGGTAAATTTGCCTCAGACGCTATGCTTTATTGCGAGGAGAGTTACGGCCCCGACGGAGCCCATGGCTTGGTTGATGCACGAGGCATATCTGACGGAACCCTTCGATTTTTAGCAATACTGACAGCGCTGCTTACTCGACCTGAAAACAGCTTGCTAGTTATTGAGGAAGTCGATAATGGCCTGCACCCTTCGCGGTCACAACTTCTGGTCAATATGCTAGCCGAAGTCGGGGGGGAACGATCCGTCGACGTGATGGTAACGACGCATAATCCGGCGCTTCTCGATGCGCTGGGTCCGGAACGGGTGCCGTTTATCACAGTTGCGCATCGCGACCCGGAGAGTGGCGAGACAAAGCTAACTCTCCTTGAAGATATAAAGCTATTGCCTAAGCTATTAGCTCAAGGACCTGTCGGGCGATTGTCCAGTCAAGGGCTTATAGAGAAGGCCCTCATCAATCAAAGTTCTGGATTTTGATCATGGGGTCAACCGTATTAATTATTGATACATCTGTCCTATGTTGCCTTCTTGATGTGCCAGGAAAAGAAACTTGCGGAAGCGATGCTGATCGCTGGAATAATGAAAGAGTCAGCGCTCTTCTCGAACAACGCGCGGGCGCGGTCAGGGTTCTTCCTCTGGCTACTATCATAGAGACAGGTAATCATATATCGCAAGCGAATGGCGATCGGCACAATGTTGCTAAGCGGTTGTCAGCTTTCATTTCATCTGCTGCAGACGGCGAGAGCCCTTGGGCTGCGTTCACCGATCAGGCCGACTTGTGGGGAGCAGAAAACCTAAAGGAGCTTGCTTTGAAATGGCCGAATCTTGCAGCTGCACGGACATCGATTGGCGACGCGACAATCAAAGATGTCGCCGAATTCTACGCAAGAGCGGGCTATGCGGTCGAAATTGTGACCGGGGACGCAGGTCTTAAGGCTTATGAGCCCAAGTCGAAACCGATGGTCCCGAGGCGAAGAGAAAAATAAAGGCCGCCGATCAAACTTCAGCGGACCCAATTTCCCGTCCCCGTCCGAGCGACGGCAAGCGCTCCTTCGCACGCTCGATGTACCGTTCGGCGGCTTCGAGCGGCAGGTGGTCGCGGAAGTAGTGAATGCCATGGCGTGCCTCTGCTAGAAATAGAGGACTCCGCGAGGCACGGGCAGTTGGGCGCCCCCTCGAACGGCTCGGGAACATGCCGTCACGCCCGACATCGCTGCCAAGCTATATCGGGCGGGTGATGCCGCCGATCGACACTTTCATTTCGATCCTCCGTTATCCGTTTACCTGACCGCTTCCGCTGGGAGTGCTCAGCGATGCTGATTGGTCCCCCGCGTCAACACGCCGAGCTTCCCAAGTGGCTACCAGAAACGTTGCCATCGCGCCGGCGAGATTTACCGCGAGCTCGGCATGCCGCGCTTGGGGGCGAGCACGTTTCGGACCAGGGCTGTGTGCGTCGCTCAATTTGTTGCGTAACGCACCCAGCGATTCCACAACTGATTGACAGCTTCCTAGTATTTGCTTGAAGATCTGTTCGGTGTGGTCGTCAGGCGCGAGCTTCAGGACCTTAGAAAGTTTGCGGTAAAGCGTCGGTAGGTCGTCCGTCTCCTGCCAAGTATTCCCGGCCTGATCGAGGATCCATTTGCAGACATCCTCCAGCAAGGTGCGGGCAAGCGTGATCGCGCCTGCCGGCTCTGAAGCGCGGCGCTCCATAGCCATTGTCCAGCGCTCGTGCACATGGGTCGGATCGAATGCGGCGAGCGCTGCCGATATGCTCTCGTCCGCCGGGGATCCGGTGGGGACAGGCTTAACTGAATAGAACGGGCTTCCCGATACCCTCCCCGCCAGCGCCAAGGTAAAGCCATCATGGCGCAACAGGGCGTCGACCTTCTCGGCCAGTGCACTCTGATCGGCGCCCGATCTGGCGTCAGGCCCCGTGACGGCCGCGAGAAACTTGAACAGCTGTTTCTGCGAGCAGGTGAGGATCCCGAGAACCTCCAGCACGCCCCGTGCCCCGAAGTCGTCATTAGCCACCGTGTGTCGGTACAGGTAATCTTCAAGCGTCGCTTCCCTGCTCGGCTGTGGAGCGGGCAGGGATGACAGCGGCCAGAGCGTCCCCAGGAGCTCAAGGTCTCCGACATCGCACGCAATCGGTAGCTCATCGAATAGGGCGATGAGGCGCCGCCGGGTGAGCGCCGTGACCGCTGGACCTGCCTGCTCATCAATCTTGGCCAATAGTTCGGCAAGCCCGAAGTTTTCGCGTTCGGCTAGAAATTGGCGCGCGCAGGAAACAACCTGCTCTGCTGAGACCTCCATCAGCCGTCTGTGCGCATACTTGAACTTGCTTGCATACGCTTCCTGCTCCTCGCCGTCGGCAAGATTGAGCCGACGGCAGAGCGCGGGAAGGTCATATGCTTTGAAATCGGAAATTGCCGATGCCAGCAGCTGGCGGAGCTCACCAATCATAACAGGTGGCAGCACAACACTCATCGGACGGCACGAACGTTATTAAGGTTCATCATGTTTATAACTACCCTGGCAACAGAGCCACAAGCACTAAAAACTGCAAACTCTGCAGGACGCCCTACCGACGCATCTTTTAGGGCGGGCACGGATGCTGTTTCACACTGCTATCGGCGCTGATGAACGCTTCCCTGCTGACCAGGCCATGGTCGCTTTTGAAGTTCGCGATCCTGCAGGTCTTTGGCACGAAGCCGGCGGAGGAGTTCCCCCGTTCCTAAATTTGTAGCGACGTTGCCGCGCCGCCTCCATCCCTCTGCAGGTCCACTAGCACGCCCAATCGCTCGCTTTAGCTTTCTCGCACCCGGTGATCGACGCACATCGTCATTCTTATGGCATACTCCGCGACGCTTTTGGGAGGCACCTCCTGAGGGTTTCCAGCGCGGCAGCAAGTTGACCATCATTGAACAGTGCCTCAAGCCACGCGTTCGCCTGGTTATAGATCGCCTGCGCCTGCTCGCGCTCTGTCGTCATCTCCCCGATAACGTCGAGCAGCGAACGTTGCACGATGAAGAGTGTATGGCGGTTCTTGTTCTCCCGGTCTCCCAGCAAGCGAACGACGCCCCCAGCCGAGGCAACACCTCCACGCCTGGCTGCCAGAACCTTCAAGACCTCAGTGCGGCGATCGCCAAGAGCCGGATCGGCCTCGATCCGCAGCATGATGTCGATGCTGTTTGCAGTACCGTCCGCGAATGGAACCCCGTGGTCGCCGTTGTTGTAAAGAAAACCGATTGTGATCGCGCCATTCCAGTCTTCGGGAGCGAACTCGATAGCCACGCGCCCATAGACATCACGAATGCGGTAGGGCGCTGATGCGCGGTTGCGCTCGGGAATGTTCTCCCATTCGTGCTCCATAAGGAGCTTTTCGGCGAGGCGCTGAAGCCTGGATAGAAAATTTCTGCTTTCGAGATACGCCTGAATCATCAAGGCTGTAATTGGGGGGCGAGCGCTCAGAGCGTGACGATCCATGAACTCGATCAACTCCCCTAGAAGACCATTGCGGCTTTCGGCTGAATTTAGGAATGCATACACATCTTCCCAGCGTAGCGCCTTAAAGCCTATGCCCGCTTTGGGCGGCACATAAGTGCGCGCCTGATTGTAATCGTTGAAAGCCGCACATATGAATACAACAAATGGATTAATATTATCCTTGATTATTAAACAGTATTTATCTAATTGATCTTTACTATATGGTGAATTCCATTTGTTTTCGATTATAATAGTGAACTCAGTTTTGTCTAAAAAACGCCCGCAAATGTCAATGTCAGGATATATCGTCGCACCGTCGACAACATCGTAAGACGCACGTGTTACGATTTTGATCGTGGCCGGATCAGGGTCACGATCGGTCAACAACTTGACCCAAGCGACTCGCAATTCAACATTGGTGCGCAGCACATAGACAAGCGCCTCTGTGAGGAAATTCTCCGCTGGCGTCATCCTGTCGCGGGGGCGCCACTCGTAGAGCGACAAGAATACGTTGGGGGAAGCGGCATCCATCAGCACAAGCGCCCGTCGGCATGACTTTTGGGGCATCACTCTACCGCTTGCGCAAGCGGACGCCAGGACCCTCACCGTTCTCTGCGACGAAGATCACGCCGGCCTCTTCCAGGGCCCGCTGAATCGCTTCGACGGTTCGAGGCAGAAGCGCCTCGCCCTTCTCCAAGCGGGTGATCGTATCGATCGAGACGTTAGCCTCTCTGGCCAGATCGCGCACCCCCCAACCCAAGGCGGCGCGGGCCATGCGGCACTGAACGGCAATCATCAGTACAATGTCCTGAATTCCTGTTGACGTACTGGCGTTTGCACTGCTATCAGGACAGTGCACTTAAATCAGTACTATCACAGGAGCACGCGCATGGACAGCCATGTTCGCGAACGGGAGCGTGTGGTTTCTGACCGGCGCCAGGCGCTTTGGCTTGGCGCGGCACTTGTAGCGGTTCCCGCGAGTATCGTTACGCTGGCCACCCCACCTCAAGAGCGCCTCGCGCGAGCTCTTAAGGAGATCGAGGCGGCGCTCGCCGAGATTTATCCCGGCGCTTATCAACGGCCGATCGTTGAGCTGC